>NZ_JBJHAC010000004.1:0-262733 GCF_054050835.1 Blastococcus sp. SYSU DS0510
CAGCAACGATGAGCGCGCTGCCGCCCTTGCCCCGTGGATCGAGGACTACAACACTCGACGCCGTCACAGCGCACTCGGCGGCAAGCCCCCGATCAGCCGTCTGGCACCAACCTGATGGCCGGGTACATTCTAGGACGTCATCGCGGGTCAGCCGTGGCTCGTCGCCCATCAGCGGGCCGGGACGGTGCTGCCGCCAGGACGTCAGCGGGCGGGCCAGGACGAACCACGGGCCCTGCACACCGACCGCGAGCTGCGCCGGCTCGCCGCTGACGAACCACCGCACGCCATCCTGGCCGTCGACCGCGCTCTCGCGCCGCCACCCGGTACCCAGTGCCCGGACCAGGTCGGCATGCCCGACGTCCAGCAGCCCGGCCAGCTCGGCCTCATCGGCGGTGGGGTCGGACTCGCTCCCCCACGCCAGGTCGCAGCTGCGGCAGAGGAACGCCTCCATCTCCCCCGGCACGATGCAGCCGCCGAGCGCGACCTGCCCACGTTCCGCCTGCTCGAAGAGGTCACCTCCCGGCAGTCCGTAGACCACCGGGACCGAGTCCTCCCACCCACATCCAGGGCACACCCGCCCCGCCTGCACACCGACCGATCCGCCCATGCCGCTCCCTGGTCCGCGCCGTCCCCGCGACGGCAGGGCCGGACCATGACAGGCGGCACCGACAGCAACCGGCCCCCCGGCAGGCATCCGCCGCAGCGCCACCCGTTCGGGCGACGGCCGGGCGGCCTACGGCTGGGCGCCCCGCAGCGCGTCCCGCCACTCGATGCCGCGCGACTCGGCGGCGACGGCGTGCATCACGTCCATCACCGGCTCGACGGTGAAGGAGAAGGACGCGAAGGCGGTGGTCAGGTACTGCAGGTCGGCGGGTTGGTCGGTCTCGAGAACCGCATAGCCGCCGAACTCACCGACGCGGACGACGAACTGGTGGAACGTCAGGCTCGCCGGCATCTCCCACACGGAGAAGACCTCGAGGACCCGCTTCTGCGCTGCCTCGTACTCCGCGGCCGAGCCGGTCGGCCGCTCCCGCCAGGTGACCACGTACTTCGTCCGGACCTCCCCTCCGGCCCCGTGCGGAGAGCAGGGTGACGGCGGTGCACAGGCGGGACAAGGAGGACGACGACGCCGAGGGCACGGCGGGCGACTTCTCGACGGGTCGACACAGCGCGTCGCTGTTCCGGAACTCCTGGGCGGTGCAGACGAGACGGTTTTCAGCCCGTCACGGTGACCGCCTTGGCCTTCGGCCAGACTGCCGGTCATGGAGTTCGAGGCCTTCTACCTGCCGCTGGACGACAACCGCTTCGCGCCCACCCGGGCCACCGAGAGCCCGTGGGACTCCAGCGCCCAGCACGGCGGACCGCCGTCCGCTCTCCTGGCCCACCTGGCCACCGACGCCGCCCGGACGACTGGCATTGAGTCCCGCCCGGCGAGGATCAGCGTGGACTTCTTCGGCGCCATCCCCCGCCGCGAGCTGACCGTGGAGGTGTCCCCCGTCCGCCCGGGACGGCGGATCGACCTGACCGAGGCGGTGATGACCGTCGACGGCCGCACCGTCGCCGTCGCCCGCGTGTGGTCGCTCGCGGTCGGACCTACGCCGCCGGTGGTCACCGAGCTCAGCCCGCCTCCGGCCGTCCCCGACTCCTCGCCGCAGGAACTGTTCGGCCTGCCCGACTGGGGCTTCGGGCAGGCCATCGACTGGCGCTATACCGCCGGGTCACCGGAGGAGCCCGGGCCGGCCGACGTCTGGACCCGGGTGCGCGTCCCCCTGGTCGCCGGCCAGCCGCTCACCGGTTTCGACCGTGCGCTCATCGCCGCCGACGCCGCCAACGGCATTTCCGTGGAGCTACCCATCGACAGCTGGTGGTCCATCCCGCCCGGCATGACCACGCACCTGACCCGCGAACCGGATGGCGAGTGGGTGCACCTGGCCTGCCGCACGCGGATCGCCGCGGACGGCATCGGGCTGTGCCACGGCGAGCTGTCGGACGAGCGCGGCTCGATCGGCGAGGTCGCCCAGCCGCTGCTCGTCCAGGCCCGCTGACGAAGCACGGGCGTTGAGCCCGCGGCTCCGTGTCCGCCAGGCGCAGCGATCAGCGAGCGCCGGCGGCGCGCGCCAGTGCCCGCTCGAGCGCCTCCATCGCTGCCCGCCGCGCGACCGGATCGGCCAGGGCGGACGTCGGCATGTGCACGTGGTGCGTGGCCGCCGAGGTTTGCTCGAGCCGGCAGACCCGAAAGGCTGCGGCCACTTCGACCGCGTCGTCAGGGTCGAGGCCGATGGTCAGGGTCTGCGGTCTGGCGTAGGCAGCGACCCGTTCCTCCCCGAGCGGACGGACGGCCACGTAGTGCGGCATGACAGAGAGGCTGAGCGGCACCCGCCCGGCCACCTCGTCCACCAGCCTCTGGATGGGGGTGTCCACCTTGTGGCCGGTCAACGACCGAAAGGACCGCGCAGGCCCGGCGGCGTCCTCGCTCCGACCGGCCCGGTTGCGGTCCTTCCGCACCGGCCGGACGCCGAGCACCTCGGTCAGGTCGCCCCTGTCGGCGGAGCGTCGGTACAACTCCGCCGGCTTGCCCATGACCCCCGACCCCGGCTCCTTGCGAGCCGACTGCCCGGTCGGCTGGATGAGTCCTCTACCGACCATGTAGCGCCGGAAGGTGTCGATGGACGGCCGCGCCTCTCCCGGCCCGGGCTGCGGCGCCACGGCATCGTGCAGCGCCTGCAGGGCCCTGAGGGTGAACTGCTCCCCGAGCAGACCAGCCGGGTCCGGCTGCAACGCGTAGTCCTGGCGCACCCGGTCGACGGCGAGTCGCACGATCTCGTCGTGCCCGAAGGGCTGGCCCGCAGCGTCGTCCACCGGGACGACCCGGACGTCCGGGCGGCTCCTCAGCACCGGGTGGACGTCCTCCGAGAGCACGAGGACGACGTGTGCGACGGAGAGGACCCAGCCCCGGTCGTCACGATCCGGGTCGTCGAAGACGTGCAGTTGCTGCGGACGGGTTCCGCGGAGGCCGACCTTCTCCGCGAGCGAGCGGAGCACCGCGTCGGCCAGGGTCTCCCCCTCGTGCAGGAAGGTGCCCGGGAGCGCCCACTCCCCACCGTGCGCGCCGCCGTCGGAGCGCCGGTGCTGCAGGGCCCGGAGGGCGGACTCCGACACGTCGACCACCAGGACGGCGGTGTCGACCGCCACCGACGGTCGGGGGTAGTCCGTCAGCGTGCGACCTGAACTGTCCCGATGACGACGCTGCCTGTCCTGTTCGCTCACCCGGTTGACAGTAGCGGCATGTTTGCGGTTTAGTCACCTCGACCGCAAAAATGCCGCTATGTTGGAGGTGACGACATGCCCCATCCCGACACCCGGCTGCACGTCGGCCAGGGCACCACTCGCGGTCCGCTGACCGTCTTCCCGGTCTGGACGGATGCCCCGACGGCTCCCCGCCGGTACGTCACCGGAGCGGCCACGGCCGTCGACGTCGCCGAGCGCGCGGGGACCCCGGTGGTCGAAGAGCTGGTCGTCACCAACCGGAGCGATCGGCCGGTCCTGCTGCTCGCCGGTGAGCTGCTCGAGGGGGGCTGGCAGACCCGCGCCCTGGCCGCCACCACCCTGCTGGCGCCGGGGCAGCCGACCGTCCAGCCGGTGGTCTGCGTCGAGCAGGGCCGGTGGAGCGGCGGGACGACGCACGTGCGGCGAGCCCGACGGGCGCCGCTCGGTGTGCTGCGCGGCATGAGCTCCCAGCAGCAGGTGTGGAAGCGGGCGCGCGGCTACGCCGACGTGGCCGGCGAGTCGCCGACCGAGTCCCTCGCCGACCGGCTCGACTCCACCGCACCGAGGGTCCGGTCGTTGACCCGTGGCCTGCGCCCCCTGGCCGGCCAGCGCGGCCTCCTGATCGGCCTCGCGGGGCAGCCGGTGTGGCTGGAGGTGTTCGACAGCAGCCGCTCGCTGGCGGCACACTGGCCCGCCTTGCTGCACGCCGCGACCCTGGACTGCCTCGGCCGCCCGGAGGTCCGGACACCGGCCGCACGCGCGCGGTCCTTCGCCCAGCAGGCCGAGATCGCCCGGCTCTCACCGGCCGGGCCGGCGGGCCTCGGCACCCGGCTCCGCGGCGGCCGCTCCACGCACGTGGACGCTGTCCGCTGGAACGACCGCATCATCCACCTCTCCGCCATCGCCCAGGAGGCCTGAGTGACCCAGCGCATGCACCGCTCCCACCGCGTGGCCGGCGCGCTCGTCGGCTCCGCCGTCGGCGACGCCCTCGGCGCCCCGTTCGAGTTCGGACCGCCCGGGCAGTTCTCCACCCGCTTCCCGGTGCCGGCGCGCGGATCGAAGACGGAGATGTGCGGCGGGGGCTCGATCGGCTGGGCGCCGGGAGAGTTCACCGACGACACCCAGATGGCGCTGCTGGTGGGAGCCTCGCTGGTGGAGCGGGGCGGGCTCGACGAGGGGGACGCCTTCGACCGCTTCCGGGCCTGGGCGGCGGCCGGGCCCCCGGACATCGGCAACCAGACGCGCGCCGTCCTCGGCTCCGGCCGGGCCTGGGACGTCGCCGCAGCCGAGCACTTCGCCCGCTCCGGGCACGCGGCCGGCAACGGCTCGCTGATGCGGACGACGCCCGCCGCGATCCGGTTCTCCCGCGAGGGGCGCGAGGCGACTATGGACGCCGCCCGGCGGATCTCGGCGCTCACCCACGGCGACCCGTCGGCCGGCGAGGGTTGCGCGATCTTCCACGAGCTGATGCGCGTGGCGCTGGACGGGAGCGACCCGCTCGCGGCGATCCCCTCTGCGCTGGAGGCGGTGTTGCCCGAGCACCGTGAGCGGTGGACGACGGTGCTGGCGCCGGACTGGACGCCCGACCAGACCACCGAGTCGAACGGCGCGGTGTGGCCGACGCTCGGGCAGGCGGTGTGGGCGCTGCGGCACGGGCGGGACTTCGCCGAGGTGCTGCGGCTGGTCATCGACCTGGGTGGCGACACCGACACGGTGGCCTGCGTCGCCGGCGGGCTGGCCGGGGCGGTGTTCGGGATGGGCGCGATCCCGAGCCGGTGGGCGTCGGCGGTGCACGGCCGGGTGCCGGGCCACGGCGACAAGGTCTGGCGGCTTGCCGACCTGCAGCAGCTGGCGGCAGCCCTCGACGGCGGGGTGCAGCAGAACTACGACCCGGGCGTGATCCCGCGGTTCGGCCCGACCGAGGTGCTGCCCGGCATCTGGGCCGGCAACCTCGACGGCGCCCGGTACAGCGACGAGGACTTCGCCGTCATCTCGCTGTGCCGCCTCGGGGAGCCGTTCCCGCACCCGGTGCACCGGACGGCCTACATCGCCGACAACGAGCACAACGCCGACCTCGACGTCATGCTCGCCGACGTCCTCGACGACATGGCCGCGCTGCAGGAGGAGGGGCACCGGCTGCTGGTTCACTGCCACGGCGGCGCCTCCCGCACCGGGCTGGTGTTGCGTGGCTACCTGATCCGGGAGCAGGGCATGTCGGTCGAGGAGGCGACGGCGCACATCGCCGAGCGCTGGCCGTACCTCGGTCTCTGGAACGACAGCTTCACGACCGCGCTCGAGCGCCTCGCCGCGAAGACGAACTGAGGAGATTCCATGGCTCTGCCCACGTGCCCCGTCTGCGACAGCGGCGACCTCGACGGCGTCGAGAAGTTGCGCGACGGGCGACTCGTCGTCCGGTGCCTCGACTGTGACCACGAGTGGGTCCGCGGCGAGAAGCCGCTCAAGCCGACGCCTCCCGTCGCCGCTACCTACGAGAGCCTGAAGGCCAAGTTCCCCACCAAGGACGACGTCCCTGGAGAGGCGCAGCAGCGGGTGGATGCACTCGTCGCGCGGTTCCTTGCGGTGACCCCGAGTCCGGAATCGCACAATGCGCCGTACCGGGAGAAGTACCAGCAGATCTTCAGCGAGCAGGGCTTGAAGGAGGCCGCCCCGGAGGACCTCAAGGCCTTCGCGAACAACACCATCCTCGCGCACCCGGGCAACATGTCGGTCTTCAACGCCGCCTGGAACGAGATGGGCACGGCGAAGGCGGCCGACCGCGTGCGCGCGACGATCGAACACCTGCTCCGCGGCCCGGATGGAACCCGACTGGAAGACCGGTTCACCGACCTCGTCGAAGAGCGCAGAGGAGTCGGGATGACCGGCTTCAAGGAGTCGCTACTGACGCGCGTGCTGTGCATCGTCCACCCGGATCGATTTCTGCCGATCCTCAAGTACTCGACTCCCTCGGGTGGCAAGAAGGAGATCGCCGCTTCCGTCTTCGGCCTCGACCTGCCGGCGCGCGAGAAGGTGTCCTGGACCATCGGCCGGCTGATGACATGGAGCAACGACCTGCTGGTCAGCGTGCTCCCGCCCGGCCTCGTCGATCTCAGTCACGCCGCGGACTTCCTCTGGTGGGCGAAGGACCAGCCGGAGGTGGCAGCCCGATGACCGCCCTGGACATGGACGAGGTACGCCGCCAGGTCGCCGCCCGCGTCGCCGGATGGGAGAATGAGGACGTCGCCGTCCTCGTGGAGCAGACCGCCCGGCACCGCTGCACGCGATGATCAGCAGCGCGCACCCCTCGACCTACTACAACCAGTGGGTGAACCTGGACGACGACGGCACCGTTTACTTGCCGGCGCCGGACGACGGCTTCACCTCGGTGGGCGCGAAGGGCACCACGGCGGGTCAGGCGACCACGACCGAGGAGGCCGTGACGCTCGTCGTCCGCGAGGTGTCGGACGCGGTCCGCGTGCTCACGGAGCGCCAGGCTCAGCACCTGCAGTGGGCACGCCCCGCCGTCCAGCCGCCGGTGCCGGACGACGACCTGGCCGAGGCGTGCACGCTCTGGCAGGGCGGCCGGGACGTCGGCTCGTCCCCGGTACGCGCGGCGGCACGGGTGCTCAGCGGGGTCGACCACTACTTCCGCGCGGACTTCATCAGCGACTACAACCGCCAGGCCCGGACGACGCCGGAGGCGCTGGCCGCCGGCGTCGCGCTGCTGCGGGCGGTCAACGCGGCCCCGCACCGGGACGCCAACGGCTGGTCCGACGCCGTCGGGCTGCCCGCGGGTGGGTTCGCCGGTCGCGGCATCACGTCCAAGCCCGACGAGGACCCGCAGATCGAGTGGCGCCTGTCGACCGGCCGGATCGAGATGCCGCTGTGGGGCGTCTCCCTCTCCCCCGACGTCGCCGCCGGCTTCGGCACGCGGTTCCTGTTCGAGCTGGTGGGCGACTTCCCCGCCGTTCCGGCGTGGGTGCACTCGGGGGATCAAGGCTCACGAGCAGGAGCTGGTGACCGGCGGGCAGTTCCGGGTGCTGTCGCAGGAGGAGCGCGACGGGACCCCCACGTGCGACTGCAGTGGTTCGGCGCCAGTGGCGACCGGGTCGGCTCGGATCCGCTGCTGCTCGCCGTGCTGGGCGCCGTGCCCGGCGTGGTGCACCAGCGCCCTGACGCGAGCCGCCGACGCCGAGGAGCTCGAGCTGCGCCTGGGCCGCGATGCCTGGGCCACGGTCACCCGGGAACCGGGTTCGGACAGTGTGAAGGTCGTCCGCTACTGGGAGCTCGATCCCGGCTGGGACGACCGGGGCGACGACGAGTACAGCCGATGGGCCGCCATGCACGCGGCCTCACGGACGACGACGGTACCGGCGGAGATCGACGCGATCGTCGCCGCCGTCTTGAGAGGCAAGGAGAACGCATGACGACGCTGGAGGCTCGCGCTGAGATGGGTGCCGGGCCGCTGAGCGAGCGGTTCGACGAGGCGCTGATGTTCGCCGCGAGGCACCACCGGGAGCAGCTGCGGAAGGGCTCGCGGGTGCCGTACATGTCGCACCTGATGAGCGTCAGCGCGCTGGTGCTCGAGCACGGCGGCACCGAGGACCAGGCGATCGCGGCGCTGCTGCACGACGCGGTGGAGGACGCGCCGGCCGGTCAGGGCGGCGCGGTGCTCGCCGACATCCGGTCGCGCTTCGGCGGCGCCGTCGCCGACATGGTGGCCGCGTGCTCGGACGGGCTGGACGACTTGGGCGAGCGGCACGGGACCTGGCAGGAGCGCAAGCAGGCGTACGTCGACGGGCTGCCGCACAAGTCGCTCGATGCGCTGCTGGTGACGGCTGCGGACAAGACGCACAACGGCCTCTGCATCGCCGCCGACGTCCGCCGCTACGGGCAGCGGTTCTGGCCGACGTTCAACGCAAGCCCCGAGGAGCTGGTCTGGTACTACACGAGCGTCCGCGACGTGGTCGCGGAGCGACTGCCCGACACTTCCATCGCCCCCGCGCTCGACCGGGCGGTCGCCGAACTCGTAGCGGCCGCCGGAACCTAGAGACCGGCGTAACGGGCAACTCGTGGTCGTCAAGCTCTCGGCACCACAAGCCGTTCGACAGCGGCTTCGACTTGGACGCATTTGTTCCCGAGACGATGAGCGATGGCATTGCCGGGGCTTCGGTGAATTAAGCTCGAGTCGACTGCGGGCTGTATCGGTTTCGCACGCACCGACCTACCTCGGCCAGCGCGGTTCCATTTCGACGACTCACCAGTCGTCAGTCGAGCCGCCGGAAGGCGACCCGTTGTTGGCGAAAGCCGACCACCTCAACACGCCAGCCTGCGGCCTTCCACGCTTGCGCTTGGGCACTACTAGTTCCACTCCACCACTGCTTCTTCGTCAGGGCTGCCGGCGGCAACCCATCGACCAGGGCGTCGACCTCGGCGATAGGAAGGGCGATCATCTGCTCTCCTCCTGCAGCAGCGTCTCGCAGGTGCTCGAACAACCGCTGGTACTTGTCCTGTACTGCCACGTCGTCACTCCTGCCGTCTGCGCAACCAGTACATCCTCGCCCACGTCGACGGAAGCGCGTCATTTGCCAGGGCAACCTCGAAGGCGAACTACCTAGTGCCGCGGCTGCAACCATGGCCCCGCATCGGTGACTCAGCCGCGGTGGTTTGCGCCTGCGTGCCTGGATGGGACGGTTGGTCACGTCTGATTCTGCCTTCCCCGCAGGGGAGGCGAGATGTGTTCACGCCAGGCCCGAGTCATCGACAACGACGAGGGCAACGAACTGCCTAAGCACGTCCGCCGCTGCCACCCGCATACCCCTCGCCGGGGTGATTCGACGAGGCGCTGATCTTCGCGTCGCGGCACCACCGGAAGCAGTTGCGCAAGGGTTCGCGCGTGCCGTACATGTCGCACCTGATGGGCGTCAGCACGCTGGTGATGGAGCACGGCGGCACCGAAGACCAGGTGATCGCCGAGCCCGCTCCGGCCGGCCAGGGCGGGGCCGTGCTGGCGCAGATCCGGACCAAGTTCGGTGACGCGGTCGCCGACATCGGCGGGCGTGCTCGGATGGCCTGGACGCCGACGACAACCGGAGCGGCACGTGGGCCGAGCGGAAGCGCCCGTACGTGGCGGGTCTCGCCACCAAGCCTCTCGACGCGCTGATCGTGACGGCAGCGGACAAGACGCGCAACGGGCTCTGCATCGCCGCTGACGTCCGCCGGTCCGGGCAGGACTTCTGGTCAACGTTCAACGCGAGCCGCGACGAGTTGCTCTGGTACTACACAAGCGTCGAGCGGGGCCGTGGCGTCGCGGCTGCCGGGCAGCTCGACCGCCGACGCGCTACACCGAGCCGTCGACGAACTGGTCGCCGGGGCAGGCGTCCAACGAGAAGACATCCCTCTCGCGATGCCGATCTGATCGGAACGCACCAACCCGCTGGGTCGTGGCCCCCCTTCACGAGTCCGCCGAAGCCGAAGGAACTCCGAGGCGCGCCAGAGCATCCCGGGCCTCACGCCAGCCGCCGCTGCCCTCGCTCGAGAGCCTCTCCAGCTCCTCGGCAAGCGCGACGAAGCGCTCGGCTAGTTCCCTCTCGCGGGGCGTCGGCAACAGTTCGCGGTAGCGCGGGTCGAGAAGGTGCGTGGTCCGCGGCGTTGACAGCATGACCAGCCGGTCGAGGAAGATCTCGAGCCGGCGAGCCGCGTCGATCATGCGTCCGTCCTCGTCGCCGAGGTCGACGTAGCTGAATTCGGGGTCCCACAGCGCGGTTCGCAGTCCGTCCCCACCGAGGCTCAGGACAGTGCCGAGGTTCCGCGCCGGTCCGTCCCCTGCGGCGAGTTCGGAGACCTCGTGGATGAGTCGTATGACGTTGTCGTCGGTCATCGAGGCACCGACAACGAGCAGGTGACGCGTGAGCAGCGTCGTCTGGAGGACGCCACCCAGCGGTCGGCGCCAGGCGTCGTAACGGACGAAGGACCGCCGGTCGAGGACGATGGAATCCGGTTTCTCGACGTCCCCGTGCATCTTGAGCAGCCAGGACCTCCTCCCGCGCTGAGCGACGACCTCGGATGGATCCGTATCTGGGAGGACGACCAGCGGTTGCGACCCACGGATCTCGAGGACGGCGCGCTCGAAGAGCCGGTCGAAGTTGGTGGTGATGACCTGGTCCGCGTCCAGCGCAGCCAGAAGTGCGTGACTGAGCGCATAGCGCTCGTGGCCGGCGATCGCCTCGGCTACATACCGCCCGAGCACGTTTCCGCTGTCCGAGCCGTCTCCCCCTCGCTGCGCTCGCCTCCTGAGCAACTCTCCAGCGTCCAGAGGACCGAGATCCTTCAAGAGGGTCGGGTCCGGAAGCCCGACCCTCACGGCCAACCGCGCGAGGAGACCATCCCAGGACGGCAGGCCAGCGGCTATCCCGGTCCCTGCCCCCATGAAAACCGCCAGTTGCCCGTGGCGGGCCAACCGAGCGAGGCGCTGGACGTGCGCCTCTTGCGCCTCGTCGAATTCCCGGCCATGGCGCTCGGCCCGGAGCGCCTGGCATGCGGAGTAGTCCGACGGCCGCGCAGCGACCAGTACGACATCGATGCCCGATTCATCCGCCGCGCGTTGCGCCTCGTCGAGGAGCCCATGGATGACCTGGCCCCGCATACCGTCGAAACCGCCGCGCCCGACGCCCATGACCGGCATCGCCACCCGACGGGGTCGGCCGTCCACGACCGTGCCTCTGCCGTCATTAGCCACGGTGTCGAGAGCCTCGCGCACCCCGTCTAGCAGCCAGGACACCGGCACGCCGGAGTGGGCTCCCACGGCAACGACCCAGCGCCGCAGGCCGCCCGTCCCCGGTTGGTCCTGGGCGAGGAACACCCGGCGTCCGGGCGGGTAGTAGCCGACGTTGGAGTGCCGGACCCGCCCCTCCTCCTCGGTCCAGCCGAAGACCGGCCAGAAGTGCCGGCCGATGCCGGCGCCGCCATCGCTTGAGACGAGGATGTCGTCCGCGAGCAGCGCCTGGAGCGTTCCCGGGACGACGAAGACATGACCGGGCACGTCCGGCATCCTGGATCGCCACGACGCCCGGCGCCAACACGGCGTCACGTGTCTGCTCCGTCCACATCCGGCCAAGGCTCTACGGGCATCCCGCGAGCGCACGTCAGGGACGCTGCGCCTGCACGTACTCCAAGCAGCCGTCGACGCCTTCGGCGGGACCGTCAGCCACCAGGTCCTTCCACGACGTGCGCCACTCCCATGGCGGAGGGGGCAATAGAGACCACCAGGAGATGTCTGGGTCGAAGCGACGCCAGCGGCCCGTCCCCTCACCGCCGTGATAGGCGATTACCCCTCGGCCACTGAGGCGCCCCAACGTTCCAGCGATGTAACTGGACGCGGTGTACCGCGCGGGACCCAGGGCCGTGTGTCCCCACCGGCGAACCATGACGGCGAAGTCGTCCGGGCGACGCAGCGCGTACTCGCGCTCTACAAGTCCATACTCGAACCAGCCCTCACCGAGTTCCTTGAGTGCGAGGGGCAGTTCCGCGGCCAAATTCAACTCGTCCGCCAGCCCACCCAGTTCAGGCAGCCCCGGAGGCTCCGCCTGTTCGAGCCACTCCCACGGACCGTCCCCCGGATGCCCGCGTGACCGATCACAGCGGTAGGTGGTCGACCCGTTGGCCTGCCGGCTTCCGTGCACCCACTCGTCGGCGTGGAAGGGACAGATCTTCCCCATCGATCCTCCAGATTCGGCGGTGCCCGCGTCGGTCCCTTGCCGTCGTTTGTCGAGCAGCAGCGGAGCGGCGCGGCTGAGCTCATCGACGCGCCTGCTCCGCGTCGTGCCTCGCCCGCGGAGGGGCGCCCGACCCCAGCCCGGTCGCGCCCCCGCGTCAGAGCTCCCAGACGTGATCCGGGTCGTCGAGCGCCTTGCGCACCTGCGACAGATCACCGATGTCTGCAAGGGGCGAGGACTTCGCCAGGTCGACGATGCCCTGGAGGGCGGCCGTCGCCGCAGTTCCGTCGCCCTGCGTCATGGCCTCGTCGAGGTGTGCGAAGAGGCCGTCGATAGTCCGCGCACGCTCGGCGAAAACCTGGTCGAAGTACTGCTTGAGGAACGCGCCCGCTTCCTTGATGCGAGCAACCTCGACGGTGGCATACGCATCGATCCCGGCCCGCTTGGTGCGCTCCTCCTCCCGAGCACGCAAGACTTCGCGCGTTCCATCGACGAGCTTGTTGAAGGCCCCCAGCGCGTCCACGGCGCTCAGCGAGGACTTCGCTGCCCGCGGCAGGACCTCACCCTCCAATGCCTTCTTGTCTGCGGTCACTTCATCTCCTTGTACTTGAGGACCAGCCGGGTCGTGTCGGAATTAATCTGCCCGTGCTCGCCGATCAGCGGAACCGTGCACAGATCGCGCACCGCGAAGGTCAGTGCGAGTGCGCGCTGGAACTCGGTGGCGTGCTGTTCGGGGTTGAACTCGAGGCTCTCGAGAACGGTGAGCGCCTCCTGGGCTCGAGAGACGAGCCCGCCGAGCACTCCGCTCACCTCGTCGGTCCTCGTGTGGAGGACGTCCAGGGTGGCGCGGAAGGTCTTCTGCGCCTCCATCGCCACGGCGACCTGCGCCTCGCGCTTCTTGGCCCTGGTCATCGCCTTGTCGCCCTGCACGTTCAGGGTCAGGCCGCCGAGGAGCATGGTCGGACCGATCGTCACGACACCGAGCGCGGTGGTTCCCAGGGCGACGCCCCCGCCGCCTGCGGCCAGCGGTCCACCGCCCAGCCAGGCCATGGTGGCGCTCTGTGCCGCAGCGCCGGAGAGCGAACTGATCGCCGTTCCTGTCCCGGCCACCCCCATGACGCTCACGGCGGCGGGGATACCGGCGGATGCGCCCACGCCTGCCGCGGCGGCCATGCCGGCACCCTTGATCCAGCCGATGTCGGCGGTCAGGGCGCCGGCGAAGGCCTCGATGTCCTTCTGTTCCGCGCTGACACCGTCGAGCAACTGGGCAGCGCTCTCCTTGACCTGCCTGCGGTGGCGCTCGATGAAGGAGCCCATCCGCTTGACGACCAACTGACGCGCCTGCTCCTGCTCGCGCCCGTACGCCTGGATGCGCTCGTTCACCCTGTCAACGTGCTTCTGCGTCCTCGACGTCGACGCGTCGTAGCGCTTCTGAGATGCGGCCGCAAGGGACTGCGCTTCCTTGAGCTTCATGCCGCCCATCACGCCGGTGACCAAGCCACCGACACCGGTGGAGGTGCCGAGGCCGACAAGGACGAGGGGTATGAGGGGTAGAACCACCGCTGGGAACCTCCGAAATCAGGCTGATCGTCGCAGGACCGTAGCCGCGAGAAACTCATTCCTTGCGGTCCACCACGCCTCTCCGTGACAGATCGGGCGCAAGCGGTTGAAGCGAGATGCGTGCTTCTCGGCGGCGAGCATCGCCCCTGTTTCGTGCACCCGACTGTTGCGGTCCGACGCGGTCCACACCACGGGGGCGTCATGGCTCCGTACCAACGTGCTCACCGGTGTGGCGGTTCTGCTCGTGTCGTCGATAGCGGGCCGACATCGTCCCGTTACCGTCCGGGTCGTGGCGGACAGGCGTAGCGGTGTTTACGAGCACCTCCTCACGACCGAACTCGACGGCGACATCGCAGACCTGCCGCGCGAGCGGCTGCAGCTCGGCTCGCTGGAGCCGGCGGACGCGCAGGAAGCGCTCACTCGGCATCTCAGCCAGCTCGTCGGTCGGGCGCTGCGCCAAGTCGGCGGCAGCGATGCGGCGGGTATCGAGCGTCAGGTCCTGCTCGCGAACAAGTTGATCTCAACTCTGGGTGAGCTGGTGCCGGAGAGCATCGACCCGCGCACCGCCGTCGTCGCACCCGCTCAGCAACTCCTCGCCGTGGCAGAGCCGTCCGGCGTGCCGGACGCCGAGAGGTTCCCTGAGCGCCCAGCGGTTCCGCTCTCCACGAGCGCGCTGCTCGTCAACGGGCGCGGTCAGCCGCGCATCGGCTTCGAGGTCGTCCGTGAGCTCGCCTCGGCAGACCGCGCTGACCTGCTCTGCGCCTTCATCAAGTGGCACGGGCTGCGCGTGCTCGAGGACGCAATCACCCGCCTGCGAGAGCGCGGCGGGCGGCTGCGGGTCATCACCACCACCTACATGGGTGCGACGGACCAGCGGGCACTCGACCGCCTCGTCGAGCTCGGCGCTGACGTCAAGGTCTCTTACGAGACGCGGACGACGCGACTGCATGCGAAGGCATGGTTGTTCCACCGCGAGACCGGTCTGTCGACCGCGTACGTCGGGAGCTCCAACCTGTCCAAGTCTGCGCTCATCGATGGCCTGGAGTGGAACGTCCGGCTGTCCAACGTCGAGCAGTCCCACCTGCTGGAGACGTTCGCCGAGACCTTCGACAGCTACTGGGCTGACCCGTCCTTTGAGACCTACGAGCCCGACAGAGACGGCGACCGGCTCCGCCAGGCGCTGAACGCCGAGCGCGGCGGACCCAGCGACCTGCCCCTCGAGATCGCCGCGCTGGACGTCCGCCCCTTCCCGTACCAAATGGAGATCTTGGAGCGGCTCGACGCCGAGCGGACCGTGCACGACCGCTGGCGCAACCTCGTGGTCATGGCGACCGGTACCGGCAAGACTGTCGTGTCCGCGGTGGACTACCGGCGCCTGCAGTCAGCAGGCACCGTCGAGCGACTGCTGTTCGTGGCACACCGGGAGGAGTTGCTCAGCCAGAGCCTGTCGACTTTCCGTCAGGTGCTCCGCCATGGCGACTTCGGCGAGCTCTTCGTCGGGGGCCAGCGACCGCGGGAGTGGAAGCACGTCTTCGGCTCCGTGCAGTCGCTGAGCCAACTCGACCTGTCCGAGCTGGACCGGGACCACTTCGACATGGTCGTCGTCGACGAGTTTCACCACGCCGAGGCCGCCACCTACCGGCGCCTGCTCGAGCACCTCAAGCCCAAGGTGCTGCTTGGCCTCACCGCCACGCCGGAACGAACGGACGGCGCCGACGTCCGCTCCTGGTTCGACGGTCGCACGGCAGCTGAGCTCCGTCTTTGGGAAGCGCTCGAGCACGGGCTGCTCGCACCGTTCCAGTACTTCGGGATCCACGACGACGTGGCTCTCAGCCAGCTCCGCTGGCGCCGTGGTCGGGGTTACGACACCGCAGAGCTGACCAGCGTCTATACCGGCGACGACAAGCGCGTGCGGCTGATCTTGCAAGCAGTCACGGACAAGATCGCTGACCCAGGACGCATGCGCGCGCTGGGCTTTTGCGTGAGCGTTCAGCACGCCAAGTTCATGGCGGACAGGTTCGCGGCAGCAGGTATCCCAAGCCGGGCGGTGACGTCTACGTCCACCCGCGAGGAGCGCAAGGCTGCGCTTGACGCTCTCCGTGACCGGACGGTGAACGTGCTCTTTACCGTCGACCTGTTCAACGAGGGCCTGGATATCCCCACGGTGGACACAGTCCTGTTCCTCCGGCCCACGGAGAGCGCCACGGTGTTCCTCCAGCAATTGGGACGCGGTCTCCGACTGGCCGAGGACAAGCCTTGCCTGACGGTGCTCGACTTCATCGGCGGACAGCACCAAGACTTCCGTTTCGATCTGCGCTTCCGGGCCCTGACCGGAAGCTCCCGTCGCGGTGTGCAGCGCGATGTCGAGGCAGGTTTTCCCACTCTGCCGGCCGGGTGCCACATCGAACTGGACCGGGTGGCCCAGGAGATCGTGTTGACAAACATCAAGCAGTCCCTCGCCGTGTCGTGGAAAGGACTCGTCGCCGAGGCCACGCGAGAGCGGGCGCCGACTCTCCGCGAGTTCCTGGAGGACACTGGCGTCGAACTGGAGGACCTCTACCGCACGAGCGGTCGGAGCTGGCGAGACCTGCAGCGAGCAGCCGGTCACGTACAGGACACTCCCGGGTCCGACGACCGCCGACTCGCCGGTGCCTTCGCTCGCATGCTGCACATCGACGACCCCGAGCGCCTCCGCTTCATCCGCGACGTCGCCAAGTCTGGCGCCGGCGACGTGGCCGATGACGTCCGCACCCGTCGCCTCGCGGCAATGCTGCACTTCTCGCTGTTCGGTCAGCAGGAGCGGTTCGGCTCGATGGAGGCAAGCCTCGAGCGGTTTCTCGCCAATCCCGGCCGAGCCGACGAGTTGACTCAGCTGAGCGACGTGTTGGTGGACCGACTGCAGCGCGTGACCCCGAGCCTCGCTGAGGCCACCTCACGGCCCCTCCACCTTCACGCCCGCTACACCCAGGTGGAGGCGCTCGCGGCATTCGGCAGGGAGTCCCTCGCCAATGCCTTTGGCGCCGGCGTCTGGTGGATCCCCGAGGAGAACGCCGACCTCTTCTTCGTGACGCTCCAGAAGACGGAGTCCCACTATTCGCCGACAACGATGTACGCCGACCACGCCATCTCGCCGACGCTCTTCCAGTGGGAGTCGCAGAACACCACCCGACCCGGGACCGGCGTTGGCGGGCGCTACATCAACCACCGAGAACTTGGAAGTTCGGTTCACCTATTCCTGCGCGAGACGAAGGCCGCAGACGGCAACCTGGGTGCACCGCCGTACCTTTACGCCGGGCCGATGACTTATTTGTCGCACACCGGTGAGAGGCCAATGCGGATCCATTGGCGACTCGACCACGCCCTGCCGGCGGATGTCTTCCACGCGGCCAAGGTGGCGTGACCGACCAACGGTTCGATCTTCGGTGGTCGCACCGACAGGGTCGTGAGGACACCGTTACTCGCCCCTCCCGCCCTCTCAGATGACCGTCAGACAGTCGCGAACTGCTCGGGCGCCCGTGCACGGATTGTGCGCCCGACTCCCTCCATCACGAGAAGCACAGCCACGGTCAGGTAGACGGCCTTAACGAGAAACTGGCCACCGACGCTCGCCAACGTGACGGGAAAGCCCGCCAGCGGCAGGAAGACACAGGTGTCGACGAGCGCGCCCACTGCGTTGGAAGCGAAAAGAGCTCGACGCCAACCCGCCTTACGCAGGCGTCGCCAGACCAGCAGGTCCGCCAACTCCCCGAGGCCGAAGGCCACAGCAGAAGCAACGGCCAGGGCCGGCGAGGCGAGCACCGCCGAGAGCACGATGCCAGCGGCGATTGCGCCCAGGACCCAGCGGAGACCTCCGACGCGGTCCAAGGCGTCGCGCAGGCCGAGCGCGAGTCCAGCCGCGTAGGTGCCGGCGGGCACCAGGAGCCCGAAGCCTGCAGTGACTAGCCCGAACCTCGCCACCAACCAGTTGGCTACGACGACCGTGCTCAGGAGGGCGAAGGCCAAGGCGAAGGCCAGGAGGCGGCGGTTCATGTGGACCCCTTCCGAGGTGGCAGCTGGCGCAATGCACAGTGACAGGCGAGTACGACAGCTCGCCGTGACAGTCGGCGAGAGGTAGGTCAAACAGCCCCGCGGTAGATCACGCCGGAGTTCGGCGTCTCACTGACGCTCACGCTGTACAACTCGGGCAGCGTCGGGAGGAGTCGCTGCCACAACCACTGAGCGAGCAACTCACTGGTCGGGTTGTCGAGTCCAGGAACGTCGTTGAGAACCTTGTGATCGAGTTGCTGCTCGATCGGCCGAAAGGCTTCCTTGACGTCCCCGAAGTCTCGGACCCAGCCAGTCACTGGATCGACTTCACTGCGGAGGCGGACCTCAACGCTGTAGGTGTGCCCGTGCATGCCGCCGCACTTGTGCCCGGCTGGCACCTTCGGAAGATAGTGCGCAGCGTCGAAGGAGAACGTCCGCCAAATCTCGGTCATGGGATCCTCAGATATTTGTGAGTCTGCAAGCTGAGTGACCACTGCGGGTGCTCAAGGCAGTACTGAACGGCCCGCGCGGTGTTCTCTTCGCTCCGAGCGTCGTCCAGGGGTTGGATGCGGAAGGAAGCGAAGTCCAGGCCGGCGAAGGACTCGGGTGGCGCACCTGCCTGCGGGAAGACCAACTTGAGCTCGTCACCGCTGGTCAAGACCAGCGGTGCGCCAGCTTTCGGACTCACGCAGATCCAGTCCAGCCCCGCCGGGGCGGGCTGGGTTCCGTTGGTCTCGACGGCCACCTCGAACCCTCGACCGTGCAATGCATCGATCGCCGGTTCGTCGAGTTGAAGCAGTGGTTCTCCGCCCGTGCAGACCACGTACGGGCGGCCGCCCCCAGGCCAACGGGCCGCGACCGCGTCGGCAAGAGCGTCGGCCCCCCGGTACTTGCCACCACCCACGCCATCTACGCCGACGAAGTCCGTGTCGCAGAACTGACAGACGGCGCGCTGGCGATCCTTCTCCAGCCCGGTCCAGAGGTTGCACCGCGAGAAACGGCAGAAGACTGCGGGCCTGCCGGCGTGGGCACCCTCACCCTGGAGCGTGTAGAAGAGCTCCTTGACGAAGTACGTCCTCATCGGGAGCGATAAGGGGCGGGATCCGTCAGGCCCGCCTCGGCGAAGCCCTTGAGACGCAGCGAGCAAGAGTCGCACTCCCCGCAGGACCCGTGCTCATCGGCGCGATAGCAGCTGACCGTCGTGGAGTAGTCCACCGCCAGTCGTGTCCCCTCACGAACGATGTCCGCCTTCGTCATCTGCATGAGCGGCGCATGCACGGTGACGGTCTGACGTCCCTCGACGGCTGCGGCGGTCGCCAGGTTCGCCAGGCGCTCGAACGCCTCGATGAACTCGGGCCGACAGTCGGGGTAGCCGCTGTAGTCGAGCGCGTTGACGCCGATGAAGATGTCCTCGGCACCGATCACCTCGGCGAACGCCAGGGCGCAGGCCAGGAACACGGTGTTTCGGGCCGGGACGTAGGTCGAGGGGATGCCCTCGCCGATGTCGTCGTGGCTCCGTCCGACCGGCACGTCCATCGCGTCGTCGGTCAGCGAACTTCCGCCGAAGGCGTCCAGGCCAACATGAAGCACCTCGTGCCGCTTGACACCCATCGCAGTCGCAACCGCCCGGGCCGACGCTAGCTCGACTTCGTGCCGCTGCCCGTAGTCGAAGCTCAGCGCCGAAGGCTCGAAGCCCTGGTCCTTCGCCATCGCGAGAACTGTCGTCGAGTCGAGTCCTCCGCTGAGCAGGACCACCGCTGGCTTGCCCATGCACACCTCCTTGGTCGATCAGACCCTAGGCCGACAGCATGCCAAGACGTGCAGTTGACACGCCAGCTGAGGACGGATCGTCCACGATAACTGCAACTCCGGTAGGTTGACCTCCGTGCGACAACTGCAGCCTCATCGCGGCGGGAAGCGGCTGGCAGTTGTGGTCTCGTGCACGGCAACGAAGCGGCGACCGGCCACCAAGGACGCCATGGTGCGCCATCTGTCGCCTGGCCCCCTCAGAGTGCAGGAGTGGGCGAGCAAGCTCAACCGCCTGCCGGAAGAGCAGCGCCTCCCCTTGCGGACGTTGTACGGGGGGCCCATGTGGCAGTCCGCCCTGGAACTGGAGTCGCGAGCCGGCAGTCTCGGCTACACCGTCGATCTCTGGGTCGCCTCGGCGGGCCTTGGTTTGACACCGGCCGACCACCGAGCCCCTGCCTACGAGGCCAGCTTCTCGGCCGGTCCCGACCAGGTGGCCGAGGATCGGCTCGGACGACGGTCGTGGTGGAACGACTTGCGCGCGACCGACTTCCTCGGTCGCCCGACTGTCGATCTACGCGCCATCCGAGAGGAGGCCGACCAGGTCCTGCTGGCCCTGTCCCCCAACTACCTGGATCCGCTGCACGAGCAACTCGTGAGCCTGGCCGACGACGAGGGGGTCGAGGTCGTGTCGAGCCATCGGCCGACGAAGACGTCGCCCGTATCCAGCCAGGGTCTACGTCAACGTCTAGGTGGCACGCAGGTGACCTTGAATGCGCGCGCCGCCGCCAAGTACCTGGCGTTGGCCGGCGGCGCTCCCATCGGGAGCGCCTGCGCTCACGAGCGGTGGACGAACTGGGCGGAAGGCAACCGACTGCCCGAACCCGCTGCCCGGCCGGCGCTGACCGACGACGAGGTGCGGTCCTTCATCCGTCAGAGCCTGGCGATCCGCAAGGCATCCCGGACACCTTTGCTGACCGAACTGAGGCGGTCCGGATCGGCGTGTGAACAGTCCCGCTTCGCACGCCTCTATCGAGAAGTCGAGGAGGAGCAGTGACGGCTCCCGAGAATGTGCTCCAGCGCCGTGCCCTCTCTGTGCAACAGCCGTCCGGGACGCCCGTGTACCTGTTCACGGTGACCGCGGCGGAGTTACTCGAGGTTGCGGACATCAGTCGCATCTCGCGCGATGAGGAAGGTCAGTTGATCGGCTACCAGCGACCCGAGGTCCGTCGCCACGTCAACCAGATCGTTGACTACCTCGACGGCGATTCGGTGCTCTTCCCGCATGCTGTAATCCTCGCGCTCCCCTCGACCGTCAAGTTTCGGCAGAGCCGCGGGCCGGGGACGCACGACGGTCTGGCAGCTGCCGGGACTCTCGAGATCCCTCTGCCGAAGCGCGGCGAACCACGCCCTGGCTGGCTCGTCGATGGGCAGCAGCGGGCGCTCGCACTTGCTCGAACCAAGCGGCAGGACCTCCCGGTTCCGGTCACCGCGTTCATCGCCGACGACATCGAGGTGCAGCGAGACCAGTTCCTGCGCGTCAACAACGTGCAGCCACTCCCCCGCGGTCTCGTCACCGAACTACTGCCGGAGGTGTGGACGTCGCTGTCGCCCAAGATGAGCGCCAAGCGAATCCCCAGCGCCCTGGTAGACCTGCTCAACCGTCAGCCGGCTTCCCCGTTCCACGGGCTGATCAAGCGCGCGTCCACCCCGGAGAACGAGCGTCCGCAGGCCGTCGTCACGGACACCGTGCTCGTCAGCGCAATCGAGGAGAGCCTCAACTCCTCGGCCGGCGCGCTCTACCCCTACCGCAACATGGCAACGGCCGAGACCGACGTCGACGGCATCTACCGCCTCTTGCTCTGCTACTGGCGAGCTGTTCGCTCGGTGTTCCCAGAGGCCTGGGGCCTGCCACCGACCGAGTCACGGTTGATGCACGGCGCCGGCCTTCGGGCGATGGCGCGCCTCATGGATCGAGTCATGCTCACGGTCGACCCCGACCAGAAGGACGCCGAGGATCGCGTCCGGCGCGAACTCGCCAAGATCGCCCCGTTCTGTCGGTGGACCGCAGGAGAGTGGGATGAACTGGGCGTCGCGTGGGACGCCCTGCAGAACGTTCAGAAGGACATCCGCATGCTGAGCAACTATCTGGTGCGCCTCTACATCCAGCAGTCCCAGCGGACGGCATCAGCGTGAGGTTCTACTTCCCCGACAGCCAGGACCAGGTCAGCCCCTCCTACGACTTCGTGACCGAGGAGTACTCGCCGTACCGAGTTAGGCAGCGCGACGATCGGTATGCCCATGAAGTGCTGGACCCAGCACCGTACGACGGCATCCTGGTTAGCAAGGCCATGGTGGACGGAAGCACTCGCGGCGCGGGCAAGTATTCGGAACCGCAGCGCTCGCGCCTCTACCGCTACGGGGCAGACAACTTCTTCCGCCTACCGAAAGGGTCACACACCCTCGGTGATTGCGGCGCGTTCAACTACGTCAACGAACCGGTGCCGCCGTACAGCGTCGCCGAAGTCGCCGACTTCTACCAGGGGGTTGGCTTCGAGGCGGGAGTTTCCGTAGACCACGTGGTGCTGGCCTACGACAAGCGCCTGGATCTCAACAACGGACACGAAGACTGGCGCGAGCGCCGCCTCATCTCACTGCGCTACGCCGAGGACTTTCTGGACGAGTGCCTCCAGCGCGGAAAACCGTTCGAACCGGTCGGCGCCGCGCAAGGTTGGGACCCGACAAGCTATGCCGACAGCGTCGATCAGTTGCAGTCGATGGGCTATACCCGCATCGCCCTCGGCGGCATGGTCCCCCTCAAGACACCCGACATCCTGGCGTCCCTGGAAGCCGTCGCCGAGATTCGCAAGCCCAACGTCGAACTGCATCTGCTCGGCATCAGCCGCCTGGACGCGATGCCTGGTTTTTCGGATTACGGAGTCACGAGCTTCGACAGCACCGCGCCCTTCCGCCAAGCGTTCATGGATGACCGCGACAACTACCAGGTCCCGAACGGCGAACACTACGTCGCCATCAGGGTCCCCCAGGTCGACGCCAACCCATCCGTCAAGCGGCGAGTGTTGGCCGGCCAACTGGACCAGCGTGAGTGCCTCAAGGCCGAACGAGACTGCCTCGAAAGCCTTCGCGCTGCCGGTGAAGACCCTCGACACAACGACGAGGCCCTCGCAGCGCTCGCGGTGTACGAAGGCCTACTCGCGGTCAAGCGCAGCTATCTCGGCGAGTACCGGCGCACGCTGCTGGACCGCCCCTGGGAGAACTGCGAGTGCAGCCTCTGCCGGAAGCACGGCATCCAGATCGCGATCTTCCGCGGCACCGAACGAAACAAGAGCCGCGGCTTCCACAACCTCGCCGTCCTGGGCGACCGGGTCCGCGCGCTCTCCGAGACAACAAAGGAAACTGACTGATGGCCGATCGTTATGAGCTGCGCCTCCCTTGCCTCCGCGTCATGCAGGGCGAACGCGAGCTCTACTCCTTCGCCGTCGATGGCAAGCAGTTGGGCCGCTTCGCCGCGGTCGCGCGCGTAGGACGAGACGAGGACGCCAGCCTCCAGGGGTACCAGCGGCCCGAGGTCCTAAAGCATATCCGCGGAATCCAGAGGTACCTGGAGAAGCCGGGCGCTCTGCTCCCCAACGCCATCGTCGTGGCCTTCGACGATCGGGTGCGCTTCGAGCCCATAACCTGCGATGCGCCCGAGGTCGGCTACTCCGCCGCAGGCACGCTCGTGGTGCCTATCGACGAGGCGCAGGCAGACGGCGACAAGCCGGGTTGGATCGTGGACGGGCAGCAGCGCACCGCGGCAATCCGGGAGGCCAAGGTCGACGAGTTCCCGGTGTGCGTCGTGTCGTTCATCGCCAGCGAGGAGGAGCAACGGGCGCAGTTCATCCTCGTCAATAACAGCCGTCCGCTGCCCAAGGGCCTCATTCACGAACTCCTCCCGGCCACCCAGGACGAACTCCCCCTGCCCCTGATGCGTCGACGACTCGCGGCGCAGGTCATGTATCGACTCAATGTCGACCCCGACTCGCCCTTCGCCGGACTCATCGCCACTCCGACGCAACCGGACGGCGTTATCAAGGACAACGCAGTGCTGCGGATGGTCGAAAACAGCATCTATAACGGGGCGCTGTACGCGTACCGGCATGCCGATACGGGGGACGGCGACGTCGCCAAGATGCTCACGCACCTGATCACTTACTGGGCGACGGTCAAGGCGACCTTCCCGACGGCTTGGGGGCTTCCGCCGCGACGATCACGCCTCTCGCACGGCGCGGGCATTGCTGCGCTTGGCTATCTCATGGACCACCTGACGGAAGGTGTCCCCCTGAGAGATGTTGGCCAGGCATGCGCCCCCATCAACCGACTCAGCGATGCGCCGTGGTCCACTGGGGAGTGGGAGTTCCCTACGGGTCCCCGTCGGTGGAATCAGATCCAGAACACGCCGAATGACATCCGCCTGTTGACGAATCACCTCATCAACCTGGTCGGTTCGCCTGCTCAAGGCAGCTAGACAATCGTCATCACGGGACTGAGCCAACGAAGGAGTAAATGAGGTACTGAGCCATCGAACGGGTACACTCAGCGGCGACTTTTGCCTCAGCGCAGGACACAGGCAACCCTCGCATGCGCGAACATGGAAGCCTCGGAATGAGGCGATGGTTAGGGAGGCAGAGCGATGCCGGTGAGCAACAGGCCCCACCGTAAGATGCAGGAGATTCGCGCTACTTAGGGCCCGTTTACAGACCGCCCCATCTGATCGAAAGCCTCTTCGCGTAGCCCAACTCCTTCAGGGCCTCCAGGTCTTCAGCGTCGAGATCGGACAGTCTCAACTCCTGGCGACCGAGGACGCGAAGGAGATCGACCACGCGAGGGGGCAGGTCCGACACGTTGCTCTCCGTGACCAACTCGGCGAGCGCAACCAGGTCGTAGCGGAACGAGGAAACATCGACTGGCGTTTTCGGGACCTCGGACGCCGCGCGTCGCAGACTCTCGGCGATACGCCGCGCCCGATCTTGATCTCCAGGTTCCAGGAGGTCGATGGCCTCGATGCCCGCATCCTGGACCTGTGCCGGCGCCCATTCCGCCCACCATTCTTCCGCGGCGGCGCGGAGGGAGTCGCGAACAGCGTTGAGGGAGCCGGTAAGCGTCAAGGCGGCACGATCAATGTCGCCGCCACCCTGCTGCACCGAACGAAAGGCCTCCTTTGCTGCACCGAGGCGGCCCAGATCCGGGACGCGCAGCTCGCCCTTCCGATCGGCTTCGCGACAAGCTAGGAACAGCGCCTCTGCCCGCTCGAACTCTGCAGCAGTTGCACGAAGGCTAGCAAGACGTTGACGGACGCGAGCAGCATCCTGGCGTGCGGCCGTTGCCACGCGGACCGCCGCAACCCTCTCGAGCAGGACGGCCGCCTTTGCCTGCAACACCGGAGCCGTCACGACGCACCGCCAGCGAGACGCTGGATGTGCTCATCGAGTTCCTCGAGCAGGACTACCAAAGCCAGGCCCTCCTCCGGGACGTCGTCCCTCAGGCGTACCTCCGCGCGATCAAGGCTCCCGTCCAGCCAGATATCTGATCGGATAGCGAGATCGCGCATCGCGGCGTAGCTGCGCCCTCGGTCCACGGCCGCCTCCCGCAGCCTTCGCAGTTTGTCGTCCCCACACGCCTCCAACGCGGTCACGATGTCGTCAACTGTGGACCAGGCGTACTTGCGGGCAGCGGTGAGAAGATCCAGCATTTCGCTGGCGGGACCTGCGCGTCCACCCGCATAGAGCCCAGCTTGACTGGACTCCTCGAGGGCCCGATTGAGCCCTGCCAGTACGTCCGGCACATCCGAGGGGCCGCCGAATGCGGGTTGAACTACCCCGAGCCACTCCTCAAGCTGTTGCCACTGCGCATCGACAGCTCCCTCCAGTTTCTCGCCGAGTGGCTTCAGGGCCGCAACGAGCCAACCCGGAGCCTCTTGCGGCGCTTCGAGTACCGGCTCGATCGCGGCGGCCTTCACGTGCGGAAGCAGGCGGTCGGGGTCGATCAGCTGCATCTGGCCGTCCCCCTGGGCGGCGCCACCGACTGCTCGGAGCCCAGCTACCAATGCGGGCCGGACTGCGACGACCGCCGCCGCCATGTCGCGCCACTGACGGGCCCTCAACTCCGTGTCCGCCGGGCTGCCAATGCCTTCGCCCTCGTCAAACACAGCCCGAAGGAGGTCGGCGTGCTCGCGACTGCGTGCTCCGTCGACACCTAGGACGAGGGCACTCACAAGAGAGGCAGACACGGCGGCCCCTGCGACCTCCTCGTTATCGGCACCGCGAAGCTCTCGGACACCCGCGACGAGTTTTGAGGCCCATGCGTCGACAAGGCTGGAGAAGTGACGCGCCTGGTCCGGGCCACCGGGGAAGTTCCAGTGGCCCGCGTTGGACCGCATGAGGAGCGCCCGAAGCATTGCCGCATTGACATCGTTCCTAGCAATGCGGACGGTCGCGGGGCCTGGCTCTTGCTGGCCCGCTTCACCTGCTGCGTCTTCGATGCGTACACCGAACGCGTTCCTGTCCCGAAGCACCTGCTTCAATTCGTCCTTTGTGGCAGCCGCCATGAGTTCGTCGTTCCACGAGACTCGGCCCTGGACAGCCTGGGAGATGGCTTCCCGTAGCCGCCGCGCAACGTCCTGCGGCAGCACCTCGCCTCGGCCGTACCAGTTTTCCAAGGCGGTCATCCCGCGCTTGAGCCAAACTGGCGACTCGCGGTCGTTGCGTTCCTGATCAGGATCCTCGTCGCCGGAGCCATGGGCATCTGGTAAGGCGGTTTGGAAGGACGAAACCATCGGCAACTTGAATGCCTCGTGGATGCCCTCCTTCAGGTTTACGGCCGTGCCTGGGGCGCCGCCCCAGTACTCCAGTAGAACTGTTCGCCGCTCGACGTCGACTGGGTCGCTCCGCCGGAGAGTGGTCACCACCTCAGGGAGCAGTGGCCGGTCTCGCACGTTCAGGGGGAAGTCTCGCGAGAACGACTCCGGGGGGAACTTGCCTTCCGCGAGCTCCTCGTAGTGGTTCTCCAGCACAGGACGAAGCACACGCCCCAGGACGGCTCGGGGATTGAAGACCTCGGACGACGATCGGGACCGGACCGTCCGGCCGAGGACTGATGCGTTGAACGGGTACAGGCCGTGCCCGTCTGTGGACACGCCGAACGCGTCGTGGCACTTATCCTTGAAGGGGCAGTCCTCGCAAGCGTTCGGCACCCACGCCTCGGGGTCACGGCCTTTCGCGCTGCGGGCCTGTTCCAGAGCCTCGCGTCCCAGTCGCGCCGCGTTCAGGTAGCGGGCGGCGAAGTCGGCCAAGTGCGACGCCGTCACCTCGGACTTGCCCTCGCCGAAGGTGATGTCCAAGTCGTACAGGTATGGCACACCCGCCGCCACCCGCGTGGTGACGGTGTCTGCGAGCGTCTCGTAATAGCCCCGAGTGACGGCCATGAGCGTCCTGATGGGCGCGAGTTCATCCCGGCCCTCCCGAACGCTGACTTCGGTGATCGCGTCGAGCAGATCCCGTTGGACACCCTGGATCACGGCGAAGTCCTCGACGAGCAGGACGATCTCTTGCTTGCCGTGGAGTTCCCGACGGATGTCCAGCATCGCCTGCTGAAGTTGTCCGCCCGTAAGATTCGCCAAGCGCAGAACCGCCTGGTCGAGGTTCTCGTTGAGGAGTTGGACGGCCGTGGCAAGCAAGTCCTCGCTTGCGGCCAGTTGTCGCATGAGACCTTGGGCCGCGGCGCCGGCACTGGCGATGTCGTGCAGATCCGTCGGGAAATCGCTGACTTCGAAGCCGAACCGTCGGTCGGGATCGTCGGCGGAACGTCCCTGCTGGATCTCCTTCGCAAGGCGCGAGATGACCCCATCGGGCGCAAGCAAACGGGTGTAGACAATGTCGTCCCGCAGCAGGGCGCTCAAGCGTCCCGGGCCAACGAGTCCGCGGCGATACCGGACATCAGGCTTCGTCTCATCGACCGTGGCGAATTCGATGCTCAAGGCCAACTGCGTCAGAAGTTCGCCAGGCAACCGCCGAGCGTCATAGTCCGTGACGACCCTGTCGACTTCCTGCCTGATGACATCGAACTGCTCGCCTTCAAGGCCGGACAGGAGCGCTCTGACCACTCCACTGAGGTTCGTATTTGTCTTCTCGATGTAGACGACTCGGCGGTCCGCTCGCTCTTCCAGGTGCTCGCGGATCCATCGGACGAGGTGGGATTTACCGGTGCCACTCTGCCCGACCACCGGCATGATGAGGACGCCATTAACCGGCCTGCGCTGCACGAAGTCTTTGAGCACAGTCGCTTCATCAACGACGCGCACGGCGCTGCGGTCCTGCAGGTCCGTCGTCTGTACCGGTGTGCGCGCGATCTGAAGTGGTCGGTGCGTCGCGAGGAATACGGCAGGGCTCGACGTCACAGCCTCCGTGCTGATGGTCTCGTCGACCCAGTCCGGACGCCAGCAACGGTACCCGGCATAGATCCGGGCATCGGCGCTCACGCTGCCACTCCCGCTTTAACTTCGACGTGGCTGCAAGGCACGCCCACCGCGCCATCGCTCAGCAGAAGCTGGTCGGCGTCCGACGGGGCGGACAAGGTGATGACTCCGTCTTCATGACAGCGCAGCAGTGCGTGCGTCAGGTATGTGTCGACCGCCCTTCCGTCGACTTTGAGAGATGCATCATCATGTAGAAATTGTCGCTCCCCGCGAGAAAATCGTCCTCCGTCGATTACGGGCAGTCGGTCTCGCAGATCGGCAAGGAACGTCTCGATTGGCACGGAACCTCGGGGTCCTAGCGATGTGCTGACAGTCCGCACTGCGCGCGTTCCATCAGGCACGATCTTGTCAGAACTCCATTCGGCGAAGCCGAGAGCAACCGCCCACCTCGCAAAAGAGTTATACGGGTTGCTGTTAGTCACGGGCCGCCTCGCCGGATCCTGGTACTGACGGACCATCTGCCTCTCTGCAGTGGTCCAGTCGAAAGGCCTACCGTACGGATCCTGCGCGGCCCACCAAGTCAGGACCCTCAGCAGATCCTGCGATGGCCCTTCTGGGTCTAGGGCCGTTGCCATGACCGCCCTCAGGAGATCGACATAGAAGAGTGCTGGCGAGGTGGTCGTCACTCCCTCGGTCAACGTGACCTCGTCGTCCGACCGTTCGACCATTCGGAGGTCGACGAGAGCCCGGAGTGCGGCGTCATAAGAGTTAGTACCGCTCTGGCGCAACTTGAGCGAACTAGGCTGGAGTAACGCCCGCAGTCGTCGACGGTCGAATGGGCCTCGCGGCGCCAGAGCCTTGCAAATGAGGAACATCGCGTTCGGGAGGATGTTCGGCGGGTCCAACAGTGACACTCAGTTCTCCCCTAGGAGTCGCCGCACTGCAATGGACGGCGGGTTCATTTCGGTGTAGGTCGTATGCGGCCGCTCACGGTCCGCCATCTCCTCTGGGTGCAGAACCGCAACGGGAACGCCATCGTCGTTCCAAGCCGAAAGGTCCGGAGCGACCACTGCCGTCGGCGACAGCAGCAGCACGCGCGGACAGGGCGGTGCCAAGAGAGGCAGTTCTAACCCTGTGTCCCACAGAAGCGGTCGCGGTACGAACTGGCCCTGCAATCGGTCGATCACTCGTTGACGGACGACTGCACCCTGATCGAAGACATGCTGAAAGCCTGCCCGGAGCAACCGTAGTAACACGGCGTGCAGCACCGACTCGTCGTACCTTCCAAGAACGACGCTGAGGGGGACCGAGAAGCGACTGGGTGTGTCCGGGAGCCAGTCTTGGAGTTCGGCTTCATTCCAAGGTTGGACCGGCGGCAGCGGGGCCAGTGAACTGTAGGGCGGCGTCCCGTGGCGACGGCACCACGGGCACCCGCGGCAGGCGGCAGGAACGCGAGAGCGCCCCACGTCGCTGTTCCAACTGTAGTGCTCCGACAGCAGACGACCCGCGCACTCGTCGCCGGCAAGCAGTCGGCGCATTGCCCGCAGTGACCTCTGGCCCGAAGAGCTCGTGGCCTGACGGACCGGCTCCACGACGGTGCGCCAGTACTGCTCGTCGAGGTGCTCATCAACAAGTAGTCGCACCATGAGTTCAGCCTTCTCTTGGTCTGCGGGCTGGCTCAGGCCGTCCTGTTTGCACTCCGTCGCGTAGAGGACCACGAGACCCGCGCGCTGCATCAGCGTGAGGGTTCGGAGGTTCCAACGCCGATTCTCGTCACCCTGGTGGACAACGTTCGCCGGCCTGACATCGAGATCCACGACGAGGTGTGTCGCGTCCATACGGGTTGCTGTGGCGGCCATCCGCGCCCACCTGTCGAGTCCCTTCTCGACCGTGATGACTCGATCGCGATTCAGCCCTTCGGCGACATCGCGATCTTTCGGCGCACTTGCGAGGAACGCCAGCGACGGCCGTCCGTCGCGCCCACCGCGTCCCACCTCCTGGTAGTACCGGTCCACAGTCTCAGGCAGACAGGCGTGGATGACGGCCCGCACGTCGGGGATGTCGACGCCCAGGCCAAAGGCAGACGTGGCCAGGACGAGGTCGCAGGTACTGGGCACCGGCTGTCCTGCGGTGTCCCTTCCCCGCCAACCCGCCACCACCCGCGCACGGTCGGCAGCCCCGACCTTGCCGTGAACCGTGGCGACCCGTCGGTAGCCCCAGTCGGCCAGCAGAGCGCTCCACTCGACGATCTGCTCCAGTGTTGACACGTAGAGCACCGCCGGCCGTGGCAGCACAGCGAGGGCATCTTTGACGGCGGACCGGCGGGTACCTTCGCTCGGCAGGTCGCCGAGCAGGTACTCCGGCTCGAACCGCAGGACGGTGCTGGCCACGAAGTGCGTCGGACCCGGCCCGGACAGCAGCGTTGCCAGTGTTCGCGCCGCACCGGCGCTCACCGTCGCACTCATCAGCAGGGTGACGCATGCGCGTCCCTCGGGGGCGAGATCGACCAGTAGGCGCCGCAACGCCCCGATGGTCTGGAACTCCGGTCGGAACTCGGTCCCCCATTGGTCGACGATGTGCGCTTCATCGACGACGAAGTACGCCAGGTAGCCGGACCTGGCGGACTCCTGCAGAGCCGGCGACAGCCCCGTTACTAGAGCCTCGGGGCTGGTGAACAGAACGCGCTGGCGCCCCGACCGCACATCCTCGCGGATCTGCGCCTTGACATCGCCCGCCATCTCGGAGATGTAGGCGTAGCGGCCCGAGGTGGAGCCCGACTGCCTTGTCTCGGCCAGAAGTTCTCGAACTCGGCGTTCCTGGTCGAGCGCGAGGACCGTCGTCGGAACGACGACGACTGTGACCGCTGCACCTTCGCTGGCGAGCAATGCCGGCGCAACAGCGACGCTCGTCTTGCCGGCTCCCGTGGGGAGCGTGGCGATGACCGTGCCGCCGGGCGGGCACAGCAGGAGGCTGCGAGCTATCTGCTTCTGGCCGTGTGATTGGTAGGTGCCGTAACCCACGGCGCGACGCCAGAAGGGATCGCTGGGAACCTCGTCAGGAAGGCGGACCAGATCCTCCTCGTACACCTTGCGCAACGCCTCGGCCGGCACCGGGCCGGCGGCGGTCAACTCAGGCAGCGAGATCTCCCACCGGCCACCCTGCAACGGCAGAGCCTCGAGCCCCGACCGAGCAAGCGTCTCGGGGACAACCAGCGACTCCGGGATCAGCACTGGCAACTGGTTACCCCGCGCGGCTTCCCAGCCGAGGACGTGGCGGATGAGCACTGCGAGATCGGCATGACCCGCTGAGTCGCCCCCCGAGACGGCGTCTACGAGTCGACGGTGCGGCCCTGGAAGGTGTAGGCGCACGCTGTCCGGGATGGGCGTGCCGTCCAGCCCCTGACGAAGGACAAGAAGTGGATCCTGCTCGACGCCTTCACTCGTCACCGGGCGTCCATCCGTGAGAGGCAAGGACGACCAGAGCGACGGACGTCAATCCCACGCTGGGCCGGGCGATGCCCCTCACCAGCGCGTCCCTCAACTGAGGCGTCATTGCACCCCGCTCACCGTCGGACAGCAACAGCGGGGAATTGCGGCGGGCCGCCAGGTGGCCCAGCTCGCGATCGAGCGAAGCGCGAGCGGCGTCGGCCGCTGCGTGTGCGCGCTCCTCCAGATCTGCCCGCCGCACTGCGGCGGCCAGTCCGGCCGTTCGCGCAACTTCGCACGACTCCACGAAGCCCTGCGGGCCGTTCAGGAGCGCGAACAGAGGCGCACGCCTCTGGAACGAGAGGTTTGTGTCACCGCCTCTGCCCGGGCTGTACCGAGCCTCCAGGGAACTGAGGACCCACGGGTCTTGTACCGGTGAGGATCCGAAGGCGGGCAGCCACAGCCGCATGAGGAACGGAGGAAGAAGCTGGTCCGCCCGGCGCCGCAGCGCTCGCATCGCGTCAGGCGATTCCTCGGCGACGCGCCCCGCTTCGGCGATGTCGGCCTCGACCAAGTAATCGAGGCCGAAGAAGACGCCCGGCTCCCCCTTCCACTCCTTCCGAAAGCGCCAGACAGCTGCCGCCTGCCCGCGGTCGTCGAATTGAACGAGTTGCTGCAAGGCGTCGACCAGGACGCTGCCGGATCGCGCGACACGCACTCCTGTCCGGCGCAGGGCAGCCGTGCGGTTGTACATGACTGGCGCCATAAAAGACCCGTTGCGGGTTGTTCGAGCCAGGAGATCTACTGGCACGAGCGTCTCTCTGCCCGGCGAGTAGGCCACGGAGCCGGGCTTCTCCGCCGGTGTGTGCTTGGCGAACTGGAGGCTGCCGGGCGTGCTGGCGAGCAGCGTGTCGGTGGCGCGTTCGACGACGCGCCAGTTCGCCTCTAACTCGTCAAGTCGCTGGAACCCCTGACCGCCCTGCTCTCCCGACACGAAAGACGCTTCGAGCATGTCTTCTGCCGCGATATCGCGGCGTCGCAACTCCAGCGTGGAGTTCAGTTCTGCACGCCACGACTCGAGCCCCCCCGCTCCCTCCTCAAGAAGAACGCGGCCCTGGGCCTGCTGCAGATCCGCCAGGGCGTACTGAAGCGTGCTCAGCGAACGATCGAAGACGCTGTAGCCGTCGACGGCCGTCCGCGCCCACGTGGCGGCGTAGGACTCGGGGTCGTCCGGCAGCACCAGGAATTGCCGCGCCGGGTCAGGCGCGCCGTGCCTGTCGACGCGACCCAGTCGCTGTTCGAGCCGATTGACCGACAGCGGCAGGCTGAGGTGGACGACCGCGTCCGCTGACTGCAGGTTCCTACCCTCCTCAGCCGTGGCGTCGGCCACGAGGACGCGCGCGTCGCCGTTCAACCACTTCTGGATGTCCTCTTCGTTGTCCCCGGCGTCCCGCCCGTGGTGATGGGTGGCGACGTGGATCCTCCGTTCGCGCAAAGCAGTGGCGAGTCGCGCGGCTCCGACCGGTCCCGCTGCGAAGACGACGGTCCGGCCGTGGTGCTTCAGGATCGGCAGAAGCCGTTGCGCCACAAGTCCGGCCGGCACGACCATGTCCGTGTCGACCGAGCGCAGTACGCGTGCCTCGTGCGGGCCGACGTGGAGCGCTGCAGGAGATTCGACTCCTTCCCCGGACTGTTCGCCACTGAGACGCGACCGCAGGACGTCGCCGAACGGCGAAAGGGGGTCGTTGCCCGCATCCAACAGATCGCTGAAGACCCGGCCGAGTGTGCGAAGGGCCTCGGGGTCGTTGCCTCCATCTTCGATGTCCTGCAGCACGGCGTTGCGCCAGGTCTCCAGGAACTTGTCGCGCTCCGCCCAAGCGTCGTGCTCCAACAGGAGGGGCGAGGGGCGTTGCCGGCCGGTCACCTCGAACGGGGGGCTGTCGGGTCCGCAGGAGTCGCGACCAACGACCGCTTCACGCCGTTGCCGGATGATCCTCCTGTGCAACCGGTAGGCCTCGTTGACGTGCGCCCGAAGGTGCTCAATCCCGCGACGTAGCTCCTCCTGAGCGTCGGCGTCAGCCGCCGCGTCGACCCGATCGCATAGATTCGCCAACAACGGGTCCCCGGGGAAGGCTCGTCTGATCGTGGCGATGTGATCGGGCACCGTGAAGGAGAGTTCGGGATCCAGGGCGAAGAACGCCATCGCGACCTCATGCCGACTACGCACCCGCGCCGTAAACCCCTCAACGTCGTCGAGGTCGTACATCTGCGGGTCGAGGAGGTGGAGCAGGCGAAGCATCTGCTGTTCGCGGTGCAGGACGGGCGTGGCGGAGAGCAGCAGCAGTCGCTCTGACCTGAGGCAGAGGGTCCTCAGCGCGGCGTACACCTCATCCGAGTCGACGAGACGATGCGCCTCGTCGACCACGACCAACCCCACGGCGCCTTGACGGTCCCATGCCGACGGCGACTCGTGACTGCTGATGCGGATCGACGCGTTCGGGAAGTCGTCGATGAAGAACTTGTCGCGGAGCTCCTGCTGCCACTGGCGGCGCAACTCCTCCGGCGGAATGACCAGTACGGAACCATCGGGGGTATCCAGTAGGTACTGGCGGAGCACGAAGCCCGCTTCGATGGTCTTCCCGAGGCCGACCTCGTCGGCCAGGAGGTAACGCTGAACGGGGTCAGCGAGCACCTGCCTCGCGGCGCGCAGCTGGTGCGGATACAACTCGACTGCGCTCGACAGCAGCGAGGGAAGGCCGCCAGAAGCGGCCCGTTGCGCGACGAGGTTGGCGAAGAACGGGATGCGGGTGTCTCGGAAGTACGGGGACTCGGCGCCACCGGCGATGAGAACATCCATGGGGTCGGCTACGGGCCTGTTCCAGCGGACGAACAACTCCCGCTCCGGCACGGGGATGTCGACTTCGCTGTTCGGCAAGCGAAGGGCATAGCGCGTGCCGTCACCCCAGACGACCCGACCGACGAACCACCGGTCCGCCCGCCGCCAGTACGCCCGCGTCTGCGTCACCAACTTTTTGCGGCTGCAGTCCCCAAGTGGCACCACCTCCACGTGGGTCACTGGCTGGGCGACGGACTCGAACCACTCGACCCGCGCCATCCCGGAGCTGACCGAGGCGATTCGCCCTGTTCCGAGGTGCTCGAAACCACGCACTACTACCAGGGTTCCCACAAGGTCGTCCACGTCACCGCCTCTCCGTTGGCCGGCCGGGAGCGTAAGCCAGCGGACGGACGAAATCCGGTACGTCGCGAGTCGCGCGTCCCCATCGAGTGACCCCGTTCCAACTCCAATACGGAGCGAGACCACGCTGCATACCGACTCCCGGCAGTCGGTGCTCATGACTCAAGGATCGGTCAGGGCAGACACGGCCGAAGCCAACATGCTCGCGGAACCGGCACCTGGCGCGTAGACCAGCACGCTGTCTGAGGCACGCCAGCGCTCGATCGCTCCCGTGGCGGCGTGGGTGGCCCGACGGGTTGCCAACACCAGGACATCGCTCGCCTGGACCTGAGTTCGCAAGCGACTGCTTCCGTCGTGCTCGTCGCTCACATGCACGGTCAGATTGGCCCAGAGCGCCTCCAGGGCCTTCTTCACGCGGGCGAGGACGGCCGACTGCAGCGAGTAGAGGAGCACAGTTCGTCGTAGGTCGACTCGTTCATCCACCCCCCCGCCGTCCTCTACCCCCACCAGCCAGTTCAACTGAAGGCCGAGGTCCTCAGAGAGAAGTTGGCCGAGATGGCGCTGAGGAGGAACGAGGCGTCGCCTCAATCCATGCAGCCTGGTCAGGACCGTGCTGCAGAAGGCGGCGCGCGCGTCCTCTTGCGGAGCCGGCGCGGACAGTAGTTGGTCCACAGCATCGAAAAACCAGTCGGCCGTCGGCACTCCCAGGGTCCGCGGCAGCACAGACCTGACGACATCGAGGATATCGGCGTACTGAGCGGGCCCCGACGCAACGGCAAGGCGAAGTGCTTCGAGCATGGCTCGGACCACCGCCGGCGTCTGTTCCTCGCTCAAGGCCAGCACCGTGACGCAGGTTGACGCGGTTCGCGGCGCGGGACTCTCGTCGGACACCGCTTCCAGAAGACGAGGCACGATGAGTGTCAAGTCGCTGAAAGCGCTCGAAGACGGATCGAATTGCAGGAGCAATTCATCGAGAACCCTGTCCTGCGTGCCCGGTGCCGGCCAGCCAGTCGCGTGGTCCTCCACCACGTCAACGGGGTCCTCGATCTCCCCCGCGAGGAGCGCTGAGAGCATCTCGCCCCAACTCCGAGGCTCGCATGGCTCGACTACATCATCATGGGGCCCTCGAGACGCGACCTGGGTCAGATGGTCCGCCCATGTCTGAGCGAACCAGGGGGGACTGAGCACGGCCTTGCGGGCTTCTTCGCTCACGGCCGCGAGCTGCGAGTGCACCTCACGACTGATGTGCGCGTCCTGCAAGGTCAACGCACACTGGACTGCCAACTGCAGGCGTGCCGTCGGCTCCCCGACTCGGTCAAGGTCCAGCCATGCCTCGCCTGGTCGTCCTGCCATCAGTGCGGCCTGAACGCGGGCGGCCGCATCCCGCTCGTCAACCTCCGGCCGGGGCACGATCCGCCCGAGCAGTGCCTGCTGCCATGGAGTGGCGCGTTCCCGGAGATCCTGGTGCAGTCGCCGGCCCAGCGCCGAGTCGGCTTCGACGGCCACCAGCGCCAGCAGAGCATCGACCGCCGGCTCAGAAGGGGGAAGCCGGACATCGTCCAGGAGCCGCCGAAGGTGACCGAGGTGGTCACGAGCCGCGACGACCGCCGCGTCGGCATCACAGGATGCCTTGAATTGCTCGAGGTGCACCGCTTGGGCCGCCGCCAGCAGCGTGTCGCGGACGGCAAGCGGCAGGCGCAGGTCCGAGACCTCAGGGAGTTCAGGTAGGCGCAGGACGCCTTCCAGGTCACCCAGGACCCGCAGTCGCCGGATCTTGAGGAAGGCCACGTTGACGGGCTGGAGTCGCCGGCTCTGGTCGATCTTCTCCAGCACGTCCGCGCTGAGTTGCTCGTCGTGGGCGGCCAGAGCCATGTCGAAGTCGCGCAGCAGGCGCCCCAGGGGAAGCTGCTGCTCCACCAGGCGCACAGGTGTCATGGCCCATACCTCGCGCAGCAGGTTGGCTGCGCGCCAGACGTCGCTGAACCGCTCTCGATCGACACGGAGCCGGAAGAAGACGCCCTCTCCCAGATCCTGCAGCGCACGCTCCACCGGATCGCCCGGTCGTGGCTTCACCACGATGCCGGTGAAATCGGACCATGTCGGCCCGATGAAGGACCGCAGTGCCTCCGCAAGCCGACGGCCCTGCGCTGGGCTCCAAGCCCAGGCGTACAGCAGCGAATTCCCGGCGACCTCACGCGGCAGCAGCAGAGGGCGCCCGGGGCCGGCCTCCAAGTCCTCGACGAACGGCAGGAAGGTCGAACGGAACACCGGGACCTGGCGCCAGTCCTCACGCAACTTGAGGTCGTTCCCGGGGCCGAAGAACTCGTGCAGGAAAGCCTCGACGTCCACCTGCGTCACGACGCCCACCTTGCCCGAAATGCGAGCCGCGCTTGAGCTACGGCGTCTGGTTCCGTGTCCAGGCGCACGGCCTCGTCGAGCAAGAAGAGGCCGTTGACCGTGAAGTTCATGCTCCCGCTGATGACATAGCCGTCCCCCAGCAGGCCCTTCTCGTGCAGCACTGGGGAGTAGCGCAGATGGAAGCCTTCGTCGCCGAGGGTGTCCTGGAGCCGACTCACGAAGCGCTTGTTGTGGTCGTCCGGGCGCGTCTCGATCCACAACTCAGTGCCTGCGGTCGCTATCGCCGCCAAGACCGGTAGCAGGCCAATGCCCTGCGCCGGCCAGTTCGGGTCCAGGCCGTTGAAAGCACCGTCGCTGTTGTCGATGACTGCAACGTCCGAGATCCACGGCGATATCAGCCAGAATTCCTGGCTCGGCGCGAGCAGTTCGGCGACCAGGACGCCCTGCACGAGATCGCGCAACTCCTGGCCCGCGCGCAAGGACGTTCTGCGGACGGTCCTGCCTCGTACGGTCACTGCTCGGCTTCCTGAAGTTCCAGGGAGACCCGGACCTGGTCGGAGTCGCTCCCGACGACTCCTCGAAGGACGGGGTGCAGCAGCAGGTAGCCGACCTCGAGTGGGCTGCTCAGGAAGGCGAGCACGCCACGCCGCAACGCCTGCTGCGCCGAAGGTCCGGCGAGCAGGTCCACGCTGCCGTCCTCCTGCAGAGCAGCGGCCGCCTCGGCGGCCCAGTCCTCTCCGGGCGTCACCTGGATCGTTCTGCGGGTCTGTGGCAGCAGGTCCAGCAGCAACCGACGGTCGACCGGGGGTCGCTCTCCGTACAGCGCAGGCAGCGCGAGGTGACGGTTGTGAGCTCGACTACTGCTCGGCCAGAGCACGGCGTAGACCTGGCGCGCCGTCATGGCGTCCTCGGGAACACGGAGATCGTCGCGCTTGGCGAACAGATAGCTCCAGGTCCGCTCGTCCACCTCGACGGAGAATCGCCGCTCGAGTCGGCGGCGGGCGGAATAGATGCGGTGCACCTGCTCGTCCGTCGCACGCGTCCACCCAGGCCGAAGGGGCCGCGCAGCAAGAGAGGACGTCACCGCGTGGGTGACGCGGCCACCGTGGCCCCGAAGAGCTACCACCATCTCGTCGAAGGCCCGCCGCAGAGACGCGTTGTCGCCTGCGTGGCGCGCCCGATCGACTGCTTGGGCGAGCGTCCCCATGGGCTCGTCGACGACCCGGTCGAGGAACCGCGTCAACTCGACGTCGACGAGTTCGAGGTCGGCGGGAGCAAGGCTGTTGAGCACGAGGCGCCAGAAACGTCGAGGGTCGTCCTGATAGCTGCGCTGCACTCGTTCGAGCGCGCCGGCGCCACCCATGGTGGTTTCGGTGATCCAGATCCTCACCGCGCGGTCGGTGTGCACCACATCGACGGCCAGGTCCTCCTCCTCGACGTCACGCAGCAGACGCAGGACAGCTGCGTAGACGGCCGAAGCGCACGTCTCCCCCAGGACCTGACGCACCAGGAGCAGTTCCTCGTCACTCAGCTCGCTCGCGGCCAGTCCCCGGCTGAGCAGCAGCAGTGCGCCAAGGAGCGTCGGGTCGTCGAGCAGGGCCAGGAGCCTGGCAACGTGGGCAGCGGGTTCGTCCTCAGCCTCGTCCCCGTCGCGGCCCTCCCCCACCCCCTCGTTCACCGAGTCCGCCAGGTCCAGAACCCACGGCTTCACCATCTCACCGAGGCCGGTGGGGCTGAGGCCCGCGAGCACTTCCGCGAGGCCGACTTCCTTGTTCATGGCTGCGTCCATGACCGCCGCCAACACGGCCTGGTGCAGCCACTGGAGTTGGAACACGTTCGCGCGAGCCCGCAGCACGGGTGAGGTGAGCAAAGCGTGTTCGAAGGCCAAGGCACGCCAACCCGGCTCCCTCAGCCGCGGCAGACCCCGGAGTTCTTCGTCCGCCGGCAGCGCGAGTCGGATCTCCAGACCATCAACGTCCAGGGCAAACCCGAGCGCGGCGGGTGTGCCGTGCCGATCCACGAAGGACACCTCGGCGCGACCAGTACCCCGGCCCTCCCTCAGCTCCGCGGTGGCGCCCGTCATGTACCGGCGCACTTCGATCGCGGACCGTTGCGCGTGGGTGTACGCGGCCACGTCCGTGAGCACGCCGGACCACGGCGTCCTGACGGGCACGTCGAGTGGCTGTCCCTCCGTCCTGACGACAACCTCGGAGGCCCACACGGGAGTGCTCTGGGAGGTGTCCCGAACCGCAGGCGGCGGTTGCTCCACCGCAATCTGGTGCGGCCGGACGACCACGAATTCCTCGGACGTGTCGGGCCACTTGCCCAGAACCTCGCCCGTTCGGACGAAGTCGGCGAGCCGCAGCACCGACGACCCGTCCGCGGCGAACGGGGGAACCCACGTCCGCTGCCCCCCGTAGTCGACGGCGAAGCGCTTGCTCACCCGGCCGGGCGAGACCTCCCGGAGCGCCTGAGCGACTCCCATCCTGCTGTCGACGTCGTCGCGCTCCTCGGGCAGCACGAGTTCCACCTCGGGTACCGCCAACGGCTCGAACAGTGCCCTCGGCACGAAGTCCGGCGCGAACGTCCGCGGCACGTTGCCAGGGTCGGGGTGGATGCTGCGCCAACCCGACCGGATCCGACGCAGCAGTGTGGGCACGACACTCGAGATCAGCGCCCGGGGCGGCTCCCACAGCACCGCTTGGGCCTCGTCCGGGACGATGCGCAGGGCCCGTTGCAGGAAGTCCTGGAGCGACCGCTGCGACTCGGGATCGATCAGAAGCGTCTCGAGACGGTCGACGAGGAGTGGGATCTTGTCGCTCCCGGCTCCCTCGGGCTGAAGAAGCTGCCGTAGGTCGTCCACCTGAGGGAAGGACCTCATGAGCCAGTCCGTCAGCGCGAAGGTCGCCTGCATCCGGAGGACGTACCGGTTCCCCACGGGGAGGCTCCGCGGCGTGACCTCGGGGTCGAACAGGCTTTCATACGCCTGGTACGCCAGGCGGTCGCGCCCGTAGTCGCTCAGCGTGACGACGGTCAGGGGGCGCATCTGACGGACTCGACCGGCCCGGCCGCGGCGTTGCAGGAACTGCGCACCGTTCCGCGGTGCCTTGTGCTGCATCACCAGGCCCACGCGCGGGTCGTTGTAGCCCACGTCCAGGGACGCCGTGGCGACGATCACGTCGGCTTTGTCTGCTACTCCTGGATCCTGGCTGTTCGTGCGGCCGATCTCCAGGGAGCGCGCGGGCGCATTGCCAGGGAGTCGATGCCCGATCGCCTCGACGAGGTCCCACGACTGGCCGGCCTGCGCTCGCTTCGGCCGATCCGTGAGATGAGGCGACCGCAGATTCGCCAGCACTTTGTCATTCGCGGGGCGGCGGCGGCTCATCCAGCCCCGCCCCTCGGCGTCGCGCAGGTCGTGGAACAGGCGGTTGACGACGTCGAGATTGTCGGTGAACACGAAGGCCTTGCTTCCGTACAACCCGCTACCGGTGCCGAGCGGGTCCAACGAGCGCGCGAGCAGCATGACCGTCTGGATGGAGGTGCTGAGGAGGCTCGCACCCGAGAGCGGATCACCGCGGAGCACCAACTGGTACTGCCGGCCCTCGAAGACCAGGTCCTCAGGCTTAGGCTCGACGTGCTGGACGTCTGACAGGTTGATCCCTGCGAGATCGCTCAGGAACTCCGGCGCCCGTCCCAGGGTGGCGCTCAATCCGACCACTGTGACGGGACGCCCCACTGCGTGCCTCCAGCGACGCAGCAGCAGGCCGACCTGAGCACCGTGCACGCCCTCGTAAGTGTGCACCTCGTCGAGCAGAAGCAACCGGGGCCTCCACGGCACGGTCGGGTTCCACCCGAAGAGCTTGCCTGTCTTCCTGTTGGAGGAGCTGCGGTTCAACATCTCCGTGGTCGTGAACAGGATGTCTGGCGGTTGGGACTGCATGCTCTCGCGCGTGAGGGCCAGGCGATCTCCCCCGACGGTCCAGGAGCACTTGGTGCACCTGAGCTCCTCCGCCCCCTTGGCGATCGACGCATCGGGCCAGATGACCTCGCTGCCACACCCGTCTGCTGGGCATGAGAGGTACGGACAGACACGGCCTCCCGCTCTGGCGGGCCAACTTTTCTGAAAGCTCTTGTACTTGAGCCACGAGGCAGTTTGGGGCGTGTCGCCGTAGAACGCACCCAGTCGCAAGTCTCGCCCGCTGCGGGCTCGTATGGCCTGCGAAGCTTGTGATGCGGCTTGCAACGCCTCGGCCAACTGGTCCTTGAGCAGTTCCTTCCGGGGATAGAGCGCGAGTGCCTGGGTCCTGTAGTCACCCTTGGCGACGCGCTCGCTAAGCCAGAGCATCGCGGGCAGGTAGAACGCCAGCGTCTTCCCGCTGCCTGTGCCCGAGGACACGATGACGCCACTCGTCTTTTCTCGCGCGAGGGATGCCAGGATCTCGCGAGTCGCATCCACCTGGAACCTGCTGAGCTCAGCCGCGCTCGCAGTCAGGGCTGCGAGCACAGGCTTCTGCTCGGCCGCTATCGGGATACCGGCAGATGCCAGGTTCGCGGCCAATTCCGTGCGCGTAAGGTCCCGCCGCGGATAGGACCTGGGCCGCACATCGAGTCGGAAGTCGGAGACGAGGCGTGCTCCTCCGGACCACCACGCTCCTGCGCCACGGCCGAACAGTTGCCTGTTCAGGGCGGCAAGCCGGACGGTCTCCGCAACCCGCGTGCGGTAGCCCGGCCGATCAGGGACGTCGATGATGAGAGCAAGGTCGAGAAGTTCGTCGATGACGTCCTCGACGTCGTCGGTGTGCTCGTCCGCCCCTAGGCGACGCGCTACTACATCGCGAACTTCGGCGTGTGAGAGAACGCCGTCGACGACGCCCCAGTTCAGAAGCGGAAGCTCACGGTCCTCGAGGTCCGACAGCACCTGCGCCAAGTCCCGACCCAAGAGAACTCCTGTTCGCAGCCCGCCATGCCCACAGTCGTCTGTTTCAGGCGAAGATCAGTCCTCACGCCGTGTCGTACGACAGGCGACGCGAGGCAGCGCTGATTCCACACACTTTGCGTGAACCTCACGCTACAGAATGTGCGAGAGATTACCGTACCGGACCGCCCTCGTGACGTCGTCAGTCGGACGAGGTCGTATCGAATGAGCAGGCCCGCAGCCCACTGGCGGACAGCCCTCCAGCATGCGGTTGAGTTCGCCACACCCAAGCACTGGAGGGTTTCCGGGCGTCTCGACACCGGTCCGACCGCGAGGATCGCTAATCTGTCGTTCGAGCGTGCAGCTCGGGCGAGCATCTACGGCCGTCCCCGAGGCGACGACAGTGGGGCGCTGTGCTGGACGAACGGGTGCGGACGGCGATGTTCGCCCACCTAGAGAGGCTCACCGCTCTGCACCCCGAGGGCGTGACGTCCGCCGAGATCAACCAGTTCAGCGTCGCCGGCCAACCAATGAAGCTCGTTGTCCAGCCGGGTATCTGGAAGCCCGCCGCCCTGGACGCGGCTCTGACCATCCGCACGACCTACACCGCGGCCAACCAGCTCCCCCCGTATGAGGACGCCATCGCACCGGGCGGCTTGGTGCAGTACGCCTACCGCGGCACGGACCCAAACCACTCGGACAACCGGGCTCTCCGCACCGCGATGCAGCAGCAGCGGCCGCTTGCGTACTTCATCGGCGTGGCGAAGAGCGTGTACCAGGCGCAGTTTCCGGTCTACGTCGTGGCCGAGCGTCCCGATGAACACTCGTTCCACATCGCCGTCGACCAAGCGCAGCGCTTCGTAGACCCGAACTCGTACGACTCCTTGCCGGCGGATGGGCGGTCCTACTTCGAGCGTCTTGTCCGCGCCCGACTTCACCAGCCGGTGTTCCGCGCCCGGGTGCTGCAGGCCTACGAGAGGCAGTGCGCGATTTGCCGTTTGCAGCACACGGACCTGCTGGATGCTGCACACATCGTCCGAGACTCGGACGAAGGCGGGCTGCCGGTGGTTCCGAACGGGTTGAGCCTTTGCAAAATCCACCACGCGGCGTATGACCGGAACATCATCGGCGTCCGGCCAGATCTCATCGTCCAGGTGCGTCGTGATGTCTTGATCGAGGTCGACGGACCGATGCTGAAGCACGGCATTCAGGCGATGCACGGCGTCCAGCTCAGCGTTCCGCAGCACCGAGCAGCGCGCCCCGACCCAGATCGCCTCAAGCAGAGGTTCGAAGAATTCCGTTCGCGCCGGCTGACGTCTGGGCAGGCTGAGTCGTCGCGACATCAGCAACGAAGGCCGGCCCCACGCCCGGGTGGGACGACACTCGAATCGACCTGCGCGTACGATGGACTAGCCGTGGCGTCGGATGCGCGACGCACAGTGCGCGCCGTGTCAAGTCGCACCGGTCGTTCTCCACGTCTGGCGGAGAGATGGACGCCGCCGACGAAGCCATCGGCTATCACTCAGGCCGCGCTCCCTATCCGGACCGGAAAGGTGCAGCATCGAACACCACGTCACGGACCACTCCAGGCACGGACTAGCTTCTCCTTACACCACCTCGACGAGAATATCTTCGGCCGACCAGTCGTCGAGTGAGCCGAGATAGATCCAGGTTCCGTTCACCTGGGTGACAGCCTGGCCGACACGAGTCAGATAGACGTTGCCACCATGCGGGAGGAACTCGCGCCACCGTTCAGCCCCCTTGACTGCAACCGCGCCGTACTCGTTTGACAGAAGATCTGTCGTGGCCGGGTCGTAAAGGTCGCGGACGTGGCCGAGCAAGCGAAGGATGCGTGTTGGCGGCGCTGCGGGCCAGACGTCACCTGCCGCAAGGTCGAGATAATCGTCGGTGAAGCTGCGCCGTTGGGCATTGCGCTGTGCTTCTAGCGCCGCTTCGAGGCCGACGATCGTTTCTGCCATGACAGCCAGCTCGTTCGCGGCTGCTTCGGCGTCAGCCTTCGCTGCCTCTCCCATCGCGCGGGCCTTGGCAACCTCCGCCGCCTGGGCCCTGTGCTTGGCCTGATACTCGTCAAGCTCCTTCGCCAGTTGGGACATCATCTCGTCGGGCGGGCCGCCGAAGACCGCGCCACCCTTGAGGTCATCGACCCGCGCGATGAGCTGGGCGGCCTCCTCTGCAACGGGAAGTCCTAAAAACGATGCGACGCCACGAATTAACTCCGCGTCCGCGCGCAGCGTTTCGAGCGCGGGCACCTCGTCGAAGTGTTGCTCGCGGTTGCGGAACTTCGTGGGGATGCTCTTGAACTTGCTCCAGACGTCGAGAGGCATCGGGCCAAGACATTGCTTCAGCGGCGAGTCCATATTTTTCGCGGGCTCGTGCACACAAAAGTTCGGGTCCCAGAGGTTCGGGGCTCTCTTGTACAGCGGTACGTCGGGGAACCGCTGCTTGCGCGCCTCGACGAGCTGCTTGAGCCAGTCATCGCCAAACTGTGGACGCATCTTGTCGTCGTAAAGCTGGCCGAGGTCCCACCCGAAGGCGCGGAGCAGCGTCTGGGTGCCCTTGATGACCTCGCCGAACGAGCCGTCGACCGGGAGTGCCGTTCCTACGCGCGGGATCATGACGCGAGCCTTGCCTTCACGATCGGAAGCACGCGAGTCAGCACGTAGACCGCGAGCGGTCCGAGCGCCTCGTAGCCCGGGAACACGACAGCGAGCCTGTTCTTGTGGCCATTGCTCTTGTCACCAAGCACTTCGGCCCTCGTCCCGAAGTCCAGGGCCCCCGCCTCGAAGAACAGTGTCTCGGCGGACCGACCGAGCGTCGAGTCGAGCTCTTCCGGTGTTGCCTTCTTCGTGTTGCCCCAGCCGTTCAGCCCCTTGCTCGGGTTCCAGTGGAGCAGGTCAGCCTCGACATGCTCAGCACCGTCTTCGCGCGCCATTACCGACAGCCGCGCACCATGCAGCAGACGGTCGAATGCCGGAGCGCTGTCGCCCCGGCTGAGCGCCACAACGGCACCACCGCCGTCCCACCGCTGATACGCGATCTCCATGAGAGGGCCGCCCGGAGCAGCGACGACCGCAGGCATCTCCCAGGCATCACGGGTCTCGCCGCCGCGGATGCCTGGCACGGCACGTTCACGTCCCCCGTGGTCCGGGACAAGAAGTGTGGCCGCGCCCACCTGGATCTTGCTCATCGCCGACGCACCTCGCTCAGCACCAACTGTAGGTCCACTCGCTGCATCGCCCCGTGCCTCCCCGATCACCGTCGCCGGCCGCCTTCCTGACGACCTGCCGCTGCGGAGACACAGCGGACGCCTATGACTCGAATCGGCGGGTGCAAGCACTGGCATAAGAACCCGTCACCCGGACGGGCGACGTCCGCCTGAGCGCAGAAGCCCTTCCTCAGGTCCCCGTGCGCGCAACCGCGACACCCGGCCAGCCGGGTCCGGGCCGGGTGACCTGGCGACGAGCCGACGCCGAGCGGGAGTTCGGGACGACCCGCAGCGCCGGCCCCTGTGGCAGCGCCTCCCGACGAGGGAGGTTGTCCCGGCACCAGCGTTCGCAGTCGGCCATCAGGTTGCCGGTGGTCATCGGGCGGGAGATCCCACTGGACGGCATGCCGGACAACGCTGCACAGCTCCTCGGGTCAGGACGACGGTTTCGGCGTCCCCACCGCAGGGTGCTGCCGGGCACGGTCATCACCGGCCGAGAACGATCGCAGGACCTGCCGGAGCGCGCCGGAAGACGGGGAAGGACGCGGACCAACCGTAGGTGACGCCCGTGTCCCAGCCCGGCATCCCGAGGACCGGCGCGCCCCAGCTGAGCCGGCCGCGCGGCGCATCCACGACCGGGCCGTCAAGGCATTGCGGCAGGAACCGATCACAGCCAGGGTAACCGCCAGTGGCGATGCCACCGGGGCGCCGCCACGAGCGGGAGGTGCGGCGGCATGCACGCTCGATCCACCACCATCAAGGCCGACCCCGACAACCTCGACGCCGGCATCGCCTTCACGCGCAACGAGGTGATGCCGGCGACCCAGCAGATCGACGGCTGCATCGGCCTGTCGATGCTCACCGACCGCGAGAGCGGCCGCTGCATCGTCACGACGTCCTGGGCCGACGCCGACGTCATACGCGCGGCCAAGAAGACGTCCACCCCATCCGGCTCATGCACGCCCTCGGCGCCCAAGGGCTCGACATCCAAGCGTGGCAGATCGCCGTCCTGCACCGGGATCGCCCGGCCGGGGACGGCGCCGGCGCCCAGGTCACCTGGGCCCGCATCGCACCCAACCGCCTGAACGAGCTGCTCGACGCCTACCGGCACAACCTCATGCCCCGGCTGCAGGACCTGATGGGCTTCGACAGCCTGAGCATGCTGGTCGACCGGCGGACCGGCCGCACGGTCAGCGTCACCGCCCTCGAGACCCGCGACGTCCTCGCGTTGGTCCGCAGGCACGCCAGGCACCTGCGCGAGCAGTTCGCCCAGGCCATGGGCGCCCGCATCACCGACATCGCCGAGATGGACCTCGCCGTCGCGCACCTGCGGGTCCCGGAAACGGTCTGACGGACGTCGCTGCCCGAGGACGAGCGCCAGTAGCGTCGACCCATGGCGATCGACCCCCCCCGGGGCAGATCTCAGGCGCTACCTGCAGGAGGACCCCGGCGGTCCGGTCGTGATGCTCAACCTGCTCCGCTTCGCCGAGGGCGGCCGCGAGTCCTACGACCAGTACGCCAAGGCCCTGTCGGAGACCTTCCTCCCCCGCTACGGCGGCGAAGTCCTCTACGCCGGAGACGGCGGCACACCGCTGGTCGCCGAGCAGGGCCAGGACTGGGACGCCGTCCTGCTGGTCCGCTTCCCTCCCGCGAGGCGTTCAGCCGCATGGTCGCCGACCCCGAGTACCAGGAGGTCACGCACCTGCGCACCCAGGCGCTCACCGAGGCCGTGCTCCAGCCGACGACCCCCTGGTAGCCGTGACCGAGTCGAGCGAGGGGACGCCGGCGCGAGGCCGCCTCGCCCGGACGGCCCGTCTCGCCGCACTGCCGGCCGCCTACGCCGGCCGCACCGCCCTCGGCCTCGGCAAGCGCCTCGGCGGCCGCCCGGCGGAACTGGTCGCCGAGCAGGTCCAGCAGCGCACCGCCGAGCAGCTGTTCGCCACCCTCGGCCATCTCAAGGGCGGCGCCATGAAGATGGGCCAGGCGCTCTCCGCCATGGAGGCCGCACTGCCCAAGCAGCTGGCCGGCCCCTACCGCGAGACGCTCGTCCGACTGCAGGAGGCGGCGCCGCCCATGCCGGCCGCGCGTGTGCACGAGCAACTCGAGGCGTCGTTCGGTCCGCAGTGGCGGGAACGCTTCCGCGACTTCGACGACCGGCCCGCCGCGGCCGCCAGCATCGGGCAGGTCCACCGCGCCACCTGGTCCGACGGCACGCCGGTGGCCGTCAAGGTGCAGTACCCGGGCGCCGCCGAGGCGCTGGTCGCCGACCTCGGCCTGCTGCAGGGGCTCTCACCGATCATGAAGGCCGCGGTCCCCCACCTCGACGTCCGCGAGCTCTTCACCGAGCTGCGCGCGCGGTTCGTCGAGGAGGTCGACTACGCCCGCGAGGCAGAGACCCAGACCGCGTTCGCCGAGGCCTACCGCGGCGACCCCGACGTGCTCGTGCCCGAGGTGCTGGCCGTGGAGGGCGAGGTGCTCGTCACCCGGTGGATCGACGGCACTCCCCTGTCCCGCGTCATCGCCTCCGGCAGCCAGGCCGACCGCTACCGCTGCGGCCAGGTCCTGGTGCACCTGTTCACCTCCGGCCCCGCACGGGCCCAGCGTCTGCACGGCGACCCGCACCCCGGCAACTTCCAGCTCATGGACGACGGCCGGCTCGGCGTCCTCGACTTCGGGTCGAACCAGCTCATGCCGCACGGCTGGCCGGCCCGGCTCGGTCCCCTGCTCGCCGCCGGACGGGACGGCGACGCCGCGCGACTGCACCGCATCACCGCCTCGGCCCACCTGCTGCGACCGGACGACGTGACGCCCGCCGCCCTGCTCACGCTCCTGGCCCCCTACCTGCAGCCGCTGCGCAGTCCCGAGTACCAGTTCGCCCGCAGCTGGCTGCAGGAGCAGACCCGGCGCGCCTCCGACCCGCTCGGCGCCGCCCAGCGCACTCAGCGGAAGCTGGCGATCCCCCCGCGCCACCTGCTCCTGCAGCGGGTGGCCGAAGGGCTGGTCGGCGTCCTCTGCTCGCTGAACGCCACCGTCGCGGTGGACGCCGAGCTGCGTCGGTGGCTCCCGGGCTACTGACCGGCACAGGGCGCGACCGGCCAGCACCTGGCCACGGCGTCCCGAGGCCTGTTCCTCGGGCGCGGACGCGAGCACCATCGGAAGGGCGGCGACGCCGCCGGGGCGTCGCCCGCCATCCCGAGAGGAGGGCGGCATGTACGCCCGATCCACCACCGTCCACGCCGACCCGCAGCGGATCGACGAGGGCATCACCTACGTGCGCGACGAGATCATGCCCGCCGTCCACAGCATGCCCGGGTGCATGGGCCTGTCCATGCTCTGCGACCGCGACCCCGGCCGGTGCATCGTCACCACCAGCTGGGACTCCGAGGAGTCGATGAGCGCCAGCAGGGACGCGGTCATGCCCATGCGCGAGCGGGCCACCCAGGTGATGGGAGGCAGCTTCGAGGTCCAGGAGTGGGAGATCTCCCTCCTGCACCGCGCGCACCAGGCACCCGAGGGCGCCTGCTGCCGCGTCACCTGGACCCGCGGCGACCCCGCCCGCATGGACGAGGCGACCGAGACCTTCCGTACCGGCCTCGTCCCGCGCCTCGACGACATCCCGGGGTTCTGCAGCGTCAGCATGATGGGCGACCGGCAGACCGGCATGGGCGTCCTGACCGCAACCTACGACGACCGTGCGGCTCTGGAGAACTCCGCCCAGACCGTGCGCGGGATGCGCGAGCAGTTCACCCAGCAGCTGGGTGCGGAGGTCATGGAGGTGGCCGAGTTCGAGCTGGCGATCCACCACCTGCGCGCCCCCGAGATGGCCTGAGGGACGACGGCCGGCGCGGCACCGACCGCGCCGGCCTCGGGCCGGGCGCCCGCCGCCGCCGTGCTGCGCGGAGGTCAGCTCCCGGTGCGCGTGACGGGCACACCCGGCCAGCCCGGGCCCGGCCGGAAGACCTGACGGCGGGACGGCGCCGGCTCGGCCAGCGGCGGCACGACCCGCAGCGTCGGCTCCCGGCGCTGCTCCACCCGCCGCGGCAGGTTCTCGCGGCACCACCGCTCGCAGTCGGCCAGCAGGTTGCCGGTGGACATCGCGCGCAGCATCCCGCTGGACGGCAGACCGGACAACGCTGTGCAGCTCCCTACGCGAGGACGACGAACTTCGACGTCCTCACCGGGCCGGCGGCGTCGTCACCCGGGCACGGCAGGACCGCGGTCGCCGAGGACCGGGTACTGCCGGAAGTGCGCCGGGAGACGGGGAAGGACGCACGATCGACCGTAGGTGCCGACGGCGCGGGAACCCGGGAGCCGGACGACGGCGCGCCCTCGCTCAGCTCGCCGAACGCCTCATCGACCACATCTGCGCCGGGCGCTCCGACTGCATCGCGACGTCCGACGGGTCGCGCCGTCGGCGTCGTCGGACGGTCAGGATCCTGCGTGTGATCAGCACCGTGCTCGCCGAGCACCGATGGCTCGAGCCGACGGCGTTCCTCGTCCTCCTCATCGCCGCACCGGTGGCCGCCCGGTGGCTGGCCGACCGCCCGCAAACGGCGCGGTGGCTGGCGGCAGCTGCCGTCGCGGTGGCGGCCGGCCTCACCCTCTGGCCCGACGACCGGAGGGCGTTCTCCTTCTGCGAGGTGGCCTGGAGCGTTCCGACCTTGTTCCGCGGCGACGTCGCCAACGTCATCCTGTTCCTGGCCCCGGTCGTGCTCCTCGCCACCGCGACCCGACGACCCGTCCTGGTCGCCGCGGTGGCAATTGCCGTGTCGGCCGGCGTGGAGCTGCTGCAGGCCCTCGCACCAGGCCTGGGCCGGTCGTGCTCGACCAACGACTGGCTCGCCAACAGCATCGGCGCCGTCCTCGGGGCTGCCATGGCCTGGGCCGGAGTTCGTCTCGCCAGAAAGACTTCCGCACCAACGGCCCGGTGATCGCGCCGGCCGGATGCCTGCTTTCCTTCCACCCCGAGCAAGCGGCGTGCGCCGTGACGGTGCAGGTGCGCCGGACGACGACCGGCAACGCGAGAAACACCACCTCGTCTCGCTGCCGGACTCAACCGTCGACGACGGCCTTCCGAGCACTCACCGCTCGCGCGAAGCGGCTGGCCAGCTTCAGGTGCTCCGGCTGCGACACCGGCGGGAACACCGCGTCGGGGTGAGCCACGACGATCGCCATCAGCCGCGCCCGCGACAGCGCCACGTTGATCCGGTTGATCTCGTAGAGGAACGGCACGTCACCCGGCTTCTCCGCTGGCCGCCCCTGCGCGAACACCACCACGTGCCCCTCGCGCCCCTGGAACTTGTCCACCGTCCCCACCCGGTCGCTGCCGCCCAGCGCCGCCCGGATCCGGTTCACGTGGGCGTTGTGCGGCGCCACCACGAGCACGTCGTCGGGCGTCAGCCGCTGCGCCCGGCCGTCGACCGTCACCGACGCCCGCCGCACCACCTCTTCCACCAGCGATGCGACCAGCCCCGCCTGCGCCTCCTCCGTCGCCCCGGTCGGCAGCCACACGACCCCCGGCCGGAGCGGGATCCGGTGACCGCCGATGACGACGTCCGGCCCCGAGATGTCCCGCGCCGCCGCGGTCTCGTGCGCCTGCAGCGCGCCGTCGTACGCCAGCGCGCCCACGACCTCGCACACGGCCGGGTGCATCCGGCGGGAGACGTCCAGGAACACGCCGGCCTCGGCCGGCAGCACCGCGCTCCCCCGCGCCAGGTGCTCGAGCAGCGACACCCGCACCGCCTCGCTGTGGCTGGCCTGGATCGGCGACGCCAGCTGCTGCGGGTCCCCCAGTGCCACCACCCGCGGCGACGCCTGCGCCACCGCCACCGCATCGGCCAGCGACAGCTGGCCGGCCTCGTCCACCACCAGCAGGTGCAGCGCCCCGGCCAGATCGGGCCGGGCCCACCCGAACTTGGTCGCCCCCACCACCGCCGGCCGCCCGGCCGAGCGGTGGCCGTCCAGCCACGGCCGCAGCTCCCGGCTCCCGCCGGAGATCGGCGCGACGCCGGCACCGGTCACCTGGTCCCCCGACCCGACGTGCCCGACCGTCAGGTCCAGCCCGCGCTCAGCCGCCAGCGCCGCGACGCTCTCCAGCAGGTGGTCGATCACCTTGTGCGAGTTGGCCACCACGCCGATCGCGGCCGAGCCACCGGTCGCCGCCACCCGCGCCACCTCGTCGAGCACCAGCCGCGCCGCGAGCCACGTCTTCCCCGTGCCCGGCGGGCCCTGCACCGGCAGCACCCCGGCGGTCATCTCCTTCAGCAGCCGGCGCGCCCGGTCCGCTGCCTCCTCCCCCGCCCGCAGCGCCATCCGCGCAGCCGCCAGCGGAGCGGCGCGGTCGAGCAGCCGCAGACCGGTGACCGCCTCCCCCGGTGGGTCGGTCAGCAGAGCCGCCTTCCCGAGCCGCATCAGCGACTCCCAGACGGCGTCCGGGTCGTAGAACGGCGCCGCAACCAGCGGCCCCAGCTCGGCCGGCACCTGCCCCTTCTTGAAGGAGAACCAGCCGGTCTTCGGGTCGTGGTCGAGCAGCCGCACCGCGAGCGGCTTGCGGTCCTGCCCCGCCGGCACGACCTCCACCACGTCGGCGCCGGCCCGCAGCTTCCACGCTCCCGGAGTGGCCCGGTACTCGCGCAGCAGCGCCTCGTTCTTCCGTCCGGTCACCGGCGGGTGCACCCTCTCCAGCACCACGTCGACCAGGCACGACTCGTGCTCGGTGCCGCGCCGGATCCGCGTCTCCTCGACCGGGGCGCCGTTGAGCTCGGCGAAGTCCCGCGACACCTCGGCCGCCGGCTCGGAGGTGGCGCCGTCGTGGTCGGCCGCCCAGTCCTGCAGCCGCAGGAAGTCCTGGTAGGCGACGACGAACTCCCGCCGGTGCCACTCGAGCATCTCGGCCAGCATCCCCGCGCCGGCCGCCGACAACCCCGACGGCAGGTCCCCCACCGCAGCCGCGGAAAGCAGCCGCTGCTGCAGCTCCTCGGTGCGGGCCGCGCGCTGCAGCACCGAGTCCGGCGGCGTGTAGTCGTCCTCCGGCTCGGCCAGCAGGTCGTCCTCGGAGAGATCGGCAGCCAGTGCGTGCAGCCACAGGTGCACCGCGCGGGTCGCCTTCACGTCGTGCTCGTTGTAGGCGCGGATGCCCTCGAGCAGCGCCGCCCGGGCGTCGCCGTCCTCCACCGCCAGGTAGGCCTCGTAGGCCTTGATGCTGTCGTCGGCCTTGCCGACGGCGGCCGCCGCGGCGCTGCGGTCGTAGCCGGCCAGCTTCTCCACGATCTTCAGCGAGGTGCTGCCGTCCTGGGTGCGCAAGCCGGCCTCGACGCGGCGGTAGAGGTCGTCGAACCGGGTGGCGACGAAGTGCTCGACCTCGGCCACCAGGCGCTCGCGCTCGGCCACATCCGGCCAGGCGGCGGCGATCCGCTCCAGCGCGGTGACCTCGTAGGAGTTGTAGTGGTAGACCCGCCAGTCCCCGCCCAGCGCCTCCCGGCGGCGCAGCTCGTCGAGGAACCAGCCGAACGCCGCCCGCTCCCCCTCCACGTCGTGCGCCCAGCGGTGGAAGTAGGCGCCCTCGACGTCGCAGTAGGCCCAGAGGTAGTCCAGCGTCGGGATCGCGGCGTAGGGGTCGCCCTCGAGGTCGAAGTAGACGTCGAGCGGGTGCGGCTCCGGCGTTCCGGCGATCCCGGTGACCCGCGGCTGGGGCCGCACGAGCACGACGTCGTCCCTCCCGGCCTGTGCCGCAGCCTGGGCGCGCAGCCGCTCGAAGGTCACCAGGCCGATGTCCTGCGGCCGGTCGTCGTCCGACGCCGCCGCCAGCCCCTGCACCGTCGAGATACCGCGCTCCCTCAGCAGCGCGCGCTGCCGGCGGGAGAGCCGGTGCACGTGCCGCAGGTCGTCGGGGCCCCACTCGTCCTCGCAGCGCTCGGCCCACCGGCACAGACCGCAGGCGTCGACCGGGTCGGCCAGCGTCTCGACCGGATCGCGGTGGAAGGCGAGGAACCGCTCCCGCAGCTCCTCCAGGTACGGGACGGCGTCGTCGTACGCCCAGGTGAACTCCTCGCCGGTGCCCAGCCAGACGACCAGCCGCGGCGGAGGGCAGCCCTGCAGGCTCTCCAGCATCGAGCCGTAGTGGGCCATCTGCACCAGCGCGTTGGCCGAGGGCTTGCGCGCGAGCTTGGTGTCGCGCACTTCGTAGGCGTGGTCGCCGAACCGGCTGGGCACGCCGTCGACCCGCACCAGGAAGTCGGCGTAGCCGAACCACGGCTCGTCGAACAGCGCGGCCTGGTAGACGACGTCCACGCCGTCGCGCAGCGCCTGCTCGGTCGCGCGCGCGGCCTCGAGCAGCCCGTTCACCCCGGATGGCCGCGGAATCTCCACGACCTCCAGCCCGGAGGCCACCAGCCGGTTCCGCATCGCGCGCTCGTGCTCGTCACCACGGACGTTCGCCGGCTCAGGGAGGTCCGCACCGGAGGCGATCGCCGCCGCACGCGCCTGCGATCGCGCGGCGAGCCACGTGGCGAGTGCGGCATCGCTGAGCGCCAACGCGTCCAGTCGGGAGGCGTGCGCGCAGCCGTGCCAGGTGAGCAGGTCCGTCGCCGAGTAGCGCATCCCGCCGTCGACCTGCTTCATCGATCCTCCGTCGTCCCTGCGCCGTGGAGCGTCCGCGGCCTCGGTGCAGATCAGACCGGACGGTAGTGACACGTTCTCGATCCGTATCACCCGGTCGGGCGACGGCGACGAGCCCGCCCCCTGGTCACCGCGATGACCCGATCACCTCACTTCGGTGCGGACCGGCTCGAGGAGGAACAGCTCCTGGGTGCTGTTGTGGTCGCCGACGCGGGCGACGATGTGGGAGGTTGTTGCCGACGCCGATGGTGTCCGGGACGTTCGAGCCGGAGAGATGCAGGCGACCAGGCTTACCCATCCGCCGGCGCGGCTGGTTCTGACCGCGGCACCGTGCCGCCCACCCGGTGGCAACTCGTCGGGACGGCCCTACGGTGGGGCATGACCTCGCCGGGGCCCCTGCCGGCCGACCTGGTGCTCGAGGGCGGCGGCGTCAAGGGCATCGCGCTCACGGGCGCCGCCGTCGAGCTGCTGGGCCGATACCGGTTCGAGCGGGTGGCCGGCTCCTCGGCGGGCGCCGTCCTGGCCGCCTTCCTCGCCGCGGGCCTCTCCGCCGACGGGATCCGGGCCGCGGCGGACCGGCTGGAGTACGACCGCATCCCGGACTCCTGGGCGCCGGTGCCCCTGCTGGCGCCGGCCGCAGGGCTGCTGCTCCGGTCGGGCCTGCACCCGGGCCGCTACATCACGGAGTGGGTGCGCCGGGAGCTGGCCGACCTCGGCATCGTGACCTTCGGCGACCTGCGCCGCGAGGACCCCGGCGACGACCCCGCGCTGGAGCCGTGGCAGCGCTACCGGCTGGTGGTGACGGCGACCGACGTCACCCGGGGCCGGCTGCTGCGACTGCCCTGGGACTACCGCGAATTCGGACTGGACCCCGACCGCCAGCCGGTGGCCGAGGCCGTCCGTGCGTCGCTGGCGATCCCCTACTTCTTCGCCCCCCGGAGCCTGCGGGACCCGCGCACCGGGCGGGGATCGACCCTGGTGGACGGCGGGGTGCTGTCCAACTTCCCGATCGAGATCTTCGACCGCACCGACGCCGCCACCCCGCGCTGGCCGACCTTCGGCGTGGGCGTGGGCGACACGCTCGCCGACGAGGACGTCTCGGTGTTCGGTGGCCGGCACCTGCTGCCGCCGCTGCGGCTGCTGGACTCCCTGGTCGCCACCACGGTCACCGGGCGGGACCGCACCTACCTGGCCACCCCCTGCGTTCGCCGCCGGGCCTTCTCGATCGGCACGGTCGGCACCGGCCTCACCGAGTTCGACATCGACGCGGCCGAGCGGGCCCGCCTGATCGCGGCCGGCGAACGGGCCGCGCGCCAGTTCCTGGCCCGCTGGGACTGGGACGCCTACCTGCGCGACTGCCGCGGCATCGATCTCCCCCCGGCGCCGCCGGCGTAGCAGTCCCGCGAGAGCAGGCCACGGGCGCGACCACGGCGCCGAGGGCGGCGGGCCGGGTCACCGAAAGACCCGAGCTGACGCCAGACCGTCAGACGATCCGGATCCGCAGCCGCCGGAAGCCCCGGCCCTTGTTCTCCATCTTGGTCACCTCGACCCGACCCACCATCGACGTGGAAGCGACGTGCGTGCCACCGTCCGCCTGGGTGTCCAGACCCACGATGTCGACGATCCGCACCGTCTCGATGTCGGGCGGCAGCAGGTTGGTCGCCGTCCGGATGATGTCCGGGATGGCGAACGCCTCCTCGCGCGGCAGCACCGACACCTGGATCGGTCGGTCCCTCTCGATCTCCGCGTTCACCGCGGCAGCCACCCGGTCCTTGAAGTCGGCGGGGACCTCGGCCAGGTCGAAGTCCATCCGTGCCGACAGCGGCTCCATGTTGCCGCCGGTCACCAGTGCCCCGAAGTCGCGGAAAACCACGCCGCACAGCACGTGCAGCCCCGAGTGCGTGCGCATCAGCGCCGTCCGCCGCTCGTCGTCCAGCGCCCCGCGGACCGCGGTCCCCACCGGGGGCAGCGGATCCTCAGGAGCGGGGATCAGGTAGAGCTCGTCGCCCTTGCGGGTCCCGACGATCCGCGTGCGCACCCCGCCCCACAGCAGCACGCCCTCGTCCGGCGGCTGCCCGCCGCCGCCCGGGTAGAACGCGGACCGGTCCAGCACGATGCCCTGCTCGGGGTCGCTCGCCAGGACGGCCGCGTCCCAGGAGCGCACCGACGCATCGTCCAGGTCGAGTCGGTGGCTGTGCAGCATGCCGCTCATCGTGCCCGCCCCGGACGGACCCTCGCCGCGCACCATCCGAAGGATCGGGCGCCGTCCGCGCTCGGTGAGCTCCGACGACCCCCGGCAGTGCGCGGCTCGAGCGCTACGGCTGCTGCGCCGGGGAGTCGGAGTTCCAGATGTCGAGGCCCATGCGCCACCCACCGTCAGGCTGCCGGCGATGGACGACGACGTAGCTGCCGTTGTCGACGACGTCGGCACCCACACGCATCTCGTACTGCCCCTCCTCGACCGCGAGGTCGTCCCTCTCGTCGAGCGACACGGTCTTCAGCACGGCGCCGGTGATCCCCATCCCCAGGACGCCTGCCCAGAACTGCTCGATCCCTTCGCCGGTGACCACCGGAGACCCCGGCGGCATGACCTTGGCGTCCGGCGCGTAGACCGACGCGATCAGCGCGGCGTCCCCGGTCTCCACCCCCTTCATGAACGTGGCGTTCCCGGCGTCGATGTCACTCCGGCTCATGGCCTCCCCCTCGCATCCGAGGACAGCAGCGTCGCGACGACGGGGCGGCCCGGTCAACGCATGCGGAGGTCGTGACACGCCGGCATGGGGGCTGCGAGCGCTGCGCGCCTCCGCGGTGACCGGGCGTCCGGACGGCGTGCGTACCCGGCCGGTGACCCGCCCCTCAGCCTGCAGACGCGCCTCGGCCAGGATCAGGCCGCGTCGAGCCGGTAGAGCGCGGTGTGGTGCACCTGCAGCACCGGCTCGTCGCCGGCCAGCACCAGCGCGTCGTAGCGAACCTCGTCGTGGCGTCCACGCCGGCCCACGTCGGTGACCCGCCCGTGCGCGGTAAGCTCCACCGGCAGCCGGGCGGCGCCGAGGAAGCGGCAGTCGCTGGACGTGTGGATCCACGGCCCCAGGGCGACGTTCTGCATGAGCAGCTCGTTGACCAGCCGCAGCAGCAGCCCGGGATGGACCAAGCCCTCCTGCCGGTACAGCTCCAGGGGCTCGCCGATCGCATCCAGGTACCAGTCGTTGCGCTCCGCGGTGCCGGCCTCGGAGACGCTGCCCATCGGACCGACGACCGGGTCGGTCAGGAGCTCGCGCGGCGCGGGCACCGGGGCGTACCCGGCGAGATCAGGGCGGTCCGCGCCGAGCCCGGCCGAGCCGACGCACCGCACCTCCCCGGACGGGCCGCTCACCGTCAGCCGGCCGTCCGCCGGGTCGACCAGCAGCTCGTCGCCGTCGTAGGTGGGCCGCCGGAAGCGCAGGTCGATCCGGCCCCGGGAGAGCCACTCGGCTCCCCAGGCCGCCACCAGCGGCGTCGTCGTGCGGGCGAACAGCTCCACGCCGGGGACCAGCGCCCCGTCGAAGCCGTACCGCCGCGCGACGTCGTCCTCGTGGATCTTGTTGGTCGACTCCTCGACGACGTGGGCCACGAAGCTGTGCGGTTCGGGAGCGGTCACGCCGCCGGATGCTGCCCTGCCAGTTCCCCGGTGTCGACACGGAGGCCGGCGACCGGGCGTGCCCGTCGCCTGGATCCGACGGCCTCGGTCCGCGGCCGGTACGGACACTACCCGCGCGCGCTCCAGTTGACAGCGGTCGGCGCTTGGGCACTATGACCTGGGGCGACGCCGTCGGGGCGCCGCGCGCCTGTCCCCGGAAGGGAGGGCGTCATGCACGCCCGATCCACCACGATCACCGCCGACCCGAACCGCATCGACGCCGGCATCGCCGACGTCCGCGACAACGTCATGTCCGCCGTCAGCGGCATGGAGGGCTACGTCGGGCTGTCGATGCTGTGCGACCGGAGCTCCGGCCGCTGCATCGTCACCACCGCCTGGGAGAACGAGCAGGCGATGGCTGCGACCCGCGACGCGGTCCTCCGGTTGCGTGAGCAGGCGACGGAGCAGTTCGGCGCGGAAGCGCCCGAGGTGCGCGAGTGGGAGATCGCGGCGATGCACCGGCTGCACCCCGCGGGTGACAACGCCTGCGCCCGGGTCACCTGGTCCCGCGTCGACCCGGACCGCATCGACAAGGTCCTCGACGTCTTCCGCACCGACCTCATCCCGCGCATGGACGAGATGCCCGGCTTCTGCAGCCTCAGCCTGATGCTCGACCGGCAGACCGGCGACAACTCCCTCACCGCCGTCTACACCGACCGCCGCGCCCTGGAGGCGACCCGCCAGCGAGCCATGTACCTCCGCGACGAGTTCCGCCGGGCATTGCGCATGTCGGCCACGGACGTGGCCGAGTTCGACGTCGTCCTGCACCACCTGCGCGTCCCCGAGTTGGTCTGACCCGCACCGGCTGCTGACCGCACCGGCGACAGCCGCCTCGGCGGATCCCGGATCCGGCGGGTGCCAGGCCATCGGCCAGGGCGTCAGCACGCTGGCCAACACGGTCTTTCCGGAGGGTCAGTTCGTCGAGAACGCATCCACGGTGGCGACGTCGGGGCCGCGAGCCTTCCCGAAGGTGATCGTCCACCCGGAGCAGGACGCCGCCTGCCCGTAGGGCACCACCGGTCATGCAGTCCCTGCCGCCCGCCGATGAGGCAGCCATGACCAGTCGACACGTCGGTCCTGCGGAAGCGGCACACGCTGCGGCGGCCAGCGCCATCCAGGAGCTCTACGACGAGGCGCTCCGTCACCTCGACGCCGTCGCCCGCTCGCTGGAGGCGGCCGCCCCGGCGGCGCAGGAGGCCGGCCAGCCGCAGGAGCCCTCCACGGATGGGGTCCATCCGACCCTGGAGCTCCCCCGCCGGCTGCTCTCGCCGGTGGCCGACGCGGCCTGACCCTCACCGCGCCGAGTGGTCGTCCGCGGCCGGCTGGGTTAGGGATACCTCATGCCCTTCATCCAGATCACCATGATCGCCGGCCGCACCGAGCAGCAGAAGCGCGACCTGCTCGCCGCGGTCAGCCAGGCCACGACCGACAGCATCGGCGCTCCGCCGGAGACGGTGCGGGCCTGGATCGTCGAGGTGCCGCCCACCGACATCGCGGTGGCCGGCGAGACGCATGCCGATCGCCGCGCGAAGGCCGACCAGACCTGAGGCGCCGGACGCCGGAGTGCGTCAGTCGTCCAGCGAGCGGATCCACAGCGCCGCCGCGCCGTAGGCCAGCGAGCTGACGACGGCGCGCGTGGTGGTCCGGCCGCCGGCCTTCCCCGCGGTCGCCAGCGCGGTCAGCGTGTCGAGCGCGTTCATCGCCGCGACCGCCATCAGCCCGCGGTCGACCTCCTCGTCGGTCTTCGCGGTCAGCGCCAGCGCCGAGACCACCAGCGCCCGGCTGCCGAAGAGCCGCTGCAGCTGCAGCCCCGACGGCGTCACCGGGACGCCGTAGCCGTTCGCCACCTTGCGCGGCGCCAGGACGCTGATCGCCCCGAACGCGACCCCCACCGCACCCAGCGCCTGCGCCATCGACTTCTTCGACGTCTCCGCCGCGGTCTTCTTCTTGGCCATCGTCAACTCCCGGAACGAAGAGGGACGGCGTGCGCTCACCGCCACCGGCCACTCAACCAGCGGCGTCTCCGACCCGCAGCGCGAGCGACCCCGCCCGCGGCTAGCGTCCGAGCCATGACCGTCCGGCCGACCCGCGACCGGTAGACCGTGCCCGTCGAGCTGCAGCACCGCGCCACCCGCTGGGGCGCCATGCGCAGCCGCGTGGCCGGCACCGCACGACCCGGCGTCCCTGTGCTCGTCGTCGTCCACGGCCTCGCGGTGGCCGACTACCTCGAACCCGCCGTCCGCGAGCTCGGCACCTGGACCCGCGCCCACCTGGTCGAGCTGCCCGGCTTCTCCGGCAGCGCCGACCCGCCGCGGCCCATGGACGTCGCCGACCACGCCGACGCCGTCGTCGAGTGGCTGGCCGCGAGTGAGATGACCGACGTCGTCCTCGTCGGGCACTCCAGCGGCACCCAGGTGGCCGCGCACGTCGCCGTCCGGGACCCCGACCGGGTGCGGGCGCTGGTGCTCGCCAGCCCGACCATCGACCCCGCCTACCGCAGCATGCGCCGCGTCCTGCTCGCCTGGCGCCGCAACCACGAACTCGAGCCGCCCGACCTCGACGTCGCCCACACCCCCGACCGCCGGCGCGCGGGGCTGCGCCGGGTCCGGCACGCCCTCGCCGTCCACCTCCGCGACCCCCTGGAGGACACCGTCGAGCGCGTCCCCCAGCCGGTGCTCGTCCTGCACGGCGACCGCGACCGCCTCTGCACCGAGGCCTGGGCGCGCGAGCTCAGCGAGCGGGCCAGGGACGGCCGGTTCCGCAGCGTCCCCGGCGCGCACAGCTTCGTCTGGACGGCGCCGCACGCCTGGTCCACCCCGATCGCCGAGCTCGCCGGCGTCCCGACGATTGACCCCTCGCCACCCGGCCGCCACGATGACCCGACCGCCGACCGAGAACCGTGAGGGACACCATGAGCAGCACGGAGACGATCCAGATCCCGCACCTCGGTGGCTCGACCATCGGTCACCGGTTCGGCAAGGCCTACGACCCGTCGCTCCCGACGCTGGTGATGGTCAACTCCTTCACCACCTCCGTCGAGCTGTACCGGCCGCAGTTCGCCGACGAGCAGCTCGCCGCCACCGCCAACCTGCTCGCGATCGAGCCCTACGGGCACGGGCAGACCCGCGCCACCTACCGGCAGTACACCTACTGGGACACCGCCATCGCCGGGCTGCAGGTGCTCGACGCGCTCGGCATCCCCGACGCGTTCGTCCTCGGCACCTCGCAGGGCGGCTGGATCGCGGCCCGCATGGCGATGCTCGCCCCCGACCGGATCAAGGGCATCGTCCCGCTCGGCACCTCGATGGACTTCGAGAGCGAGCGCAGCCGCGAGCTGGGCTGCTGGGACGGCGTCGAGTTCTGCACCCCCGCCATCGACGCCCTCGCGCAGCCCGTCGGCGACGACTGGGTCGTCCCGACCGAGCTCGTCGACGCCACCCTCGCCGAGGGCATGGGCGACGACGTCCCGGACGACGAGCGCGCCTTCTGGCACAAGACGCACCAGCAGAACTACACCGGCGACGCCGGGCGCGAGCGGCTGCGCATCAGCAGCATCAACCTGCGCGACCGGGACGGCCTGCACGGCCGGCTGGACAGCGTCCGGTGCCCCGTCCTGTGGATGCACGGCACGGCGGACCGGGTCTACTCCGTGGAGAACGCCGTGGAGGAGATCAAGCTGTTCGTCGACAGCCCCCACGCCGAGCTCCGCGTCGTCGACGGCGGCCACCACTTCCTCAGCGCCACCCACCCCGAGGTCGTGAACCCCGCGACGGTCGAGTTCATCGACCGCTGGAAGTAGCCCTCGTCAGCCGGCGGCGCGCTAGGGTCGGCCCCGTCCCGAACGTCCGTGTGTAACTACCTGCTGCCGGCCCCGCCGGCGGATCAAGGCGGCACGCCCCGATCCGCAGCAGCAGAGGTCATGTTCCGCACGCGCCCCACCGACTCCGCGGTCATCCGCTCCGCCGGTCTCTCCTACTTCCCGCTCGCGTTCGTCGCGCGGCTCCCCTTCGCGATGATGATCGTCGGGGTCCTCACCCTGGTGGTTGCCGAGCGCGGCTCGGTCAGCCTCGGCGGGCTCAACTCCGCCGTCGCCGGCATCGGCACCGCGTTCGCCGGCCCGCTCCTCGGTGCCGCGGCCGACCGGTTCGGCCAGCGCCGCGTGCTCGTCCCCGTGAGCCTGGTCCACGCGGCCCTGCTCGGCGCCTTCCCGCTGGTCGTCGCGAGCACCGCCGCCGACGCCGCCGTCCTCGCGCTCTCGGTGCTGATCGGCATGTCCGCCCCGCAGGTCGCCCCCATGTCGCGCACCCGCCTGATGGCCGTCATCCGCCGCTCGGTGCACCGCGACCACCGCCGGCGGGCGCTGGACGGCACCATGGCCTACGAGTCCGCCGCCGACGAGATGGTCTTCATCGTCGGCCCGTTCCTCGTCGGGCTGCTGGCCACCGCGATCGCCCCGTGGGTCGCCATCGCCGGCGCCGCCGCCCTCACCCTCGTCTTCGTCACCGCCTTCGCGCTGCACCCCACCGGCCGGCTCCAGCCCGGCGCGCAGCACGGCAGGGCAGACCGGGCGCCCGCCCGCGAGCTGGCCCGCTTGCCGCTGCTCACCGTCGTCGCCGGCACCCTGGGCGTCGGCCTCTTCTTCGGTGCCACCCTCACCTCGCTCACCGGCTTCCTGGCCGCGGACGACGGCAGCGGCGAGCGGGCCGGCCTGCTCTACGGCGTCATGGGCATCGGGTCGGCCGTGCTGGCGCTGGGCACCGCGGCGCTCCCCCGGCGCTTCTCCCTGCGAGCGCGCTGGGCCACCTTCGGCACCCTGCTGCTCGCCGGCGCGATCCTCTACGCGACCGCGCGTTCGGTGCCGGCGCTCGTCGTCGCCCTCGCCGTCCTCGGCTGCGGGATCGGGCCGACGCTGGTCACCCTCTACAGCGTCGGCGCGCTGCTCAGCCCGGCCGGCCGCTCGGCCACCACCATGACGATGCTCAACTCCGCGGTCGTCGTGGGGCAGGCGCTCGCGGCCGCGGTGACCGGCGCCGTCGTCGACCGGCTCGGCGTGGGGACGGCGCTCGCCGCACCGGCGGTGGCCGCCGCGCTCGTGGTCGCCGCCGGCCTCGCGCACCGGGCGCCCCGGACGGGCGTCGCGGAACGGGAGCTCGTGCCCGCCTGAACCCGGGCGCAGCCCGACGGGCCCGACCACCCGTGGGTGGCCGGGCCCGCCGTCCCGGCATCAGCTGCGGACGGCGACCCGGCGGCGGCTGAGCAGCGTCAGTCCGATACCGAGGGCGACGGCCAGCAGCCCGGCGAACAGCGCCGGGTAGGCGGCGCTGCCGGTGTAGGCCAGCGCCGAGTCGCTACCGGCGGCAGCGCCGGCGGTCTTCGTTCCAGCGCTGTCCCCGTCGCCCGTCGACACCGTGGTGCTCGCAGGAACCACGCCCGGGTGAGCGACCGGCGGACCGGACGCCGGCCGGACGGGCGCAGCCGGCGCGACCGGGGAGCCCGGCGCGACCGGGGTGCCCGGCGGGACCGGGGTGCCCGGCGCGACGGGGGTGCCCGGCGCGACCGGGGCGGTGCACGTGGTGCCCGCACCACCCAGGACCGCGAGGCCGATCCCGCAGACCCTCACGGGCGCATCGACGCCGACGACCGGGTCGGTGCCGTCGGTCGAACCACCCGCGGCCGGAGCCGGGGCGGCGCAGTCCGCGGCGGCGTCACCGAGGACACCGGCGGCGAGGCCGCAGACGGTGATCGGCGCGTCGACGCCGACGACCGGGTCCGTGCCGTCCGTCGAACCACCCGCGGCCGGAGCTGGGGCGGCGCAGTCCGCGGCGGCGTCGCCCAGCACGCCGACGGCGGTACCGCACACGGTGACCGGGACGTCGGCATCCACGAGGGAGGCACCGGCGTCGGGCTGTGCCGCCGGGGCGGCACCGGGCGAGGAACCACCGGCGGTGGCGTCGCCCAGCACCCCGACGGCGTTGCCGGTCACGGTCACCGGCACGTCGGCGTCGACCACCGAGCCGGCGGACCCGCCGGCCGCCGGAGCGGCCGCGGGCTGGGCCGCATCCACCCCGGCGACGTCGGCGGCGTTCCCGCCGATGCTGATCGGCGCCTCGACCGCCAGGTCGCCGAGGTCGACGCCCACCGTGCCGTCGAGCGCCGGCAGGTCGATCTCGGCCGGCGTGGTCCCGGGCGCGGTGCCCAGCACCGCCACTGCGTTGTCGGTGACGGTGACCGGGACGGTCACCGCGACCGCGTTCTCGTCGGCGGACGCGAGGCCCGTGCCGGCGGTCAGCAGACCGCCGGTGAGCAGGGCCGTCTGCAGCCCGCGCTTCATCCACACGTTCATGAGCGATGTCCTTCTCTCTGACTGAGGGACCGGTCCGTCGGACCGGGTGGGATGGCCGCGGTCAGCGCAGGGCTGACCGGGGCGCCCTCAGTCGGGAGCGAAGGAAGGGTCGAGCGCGCGGTCGGCTGCCGTGCCGCGTGCGCCGTCGGCCGCGGCGTGCAGCGCGGCCGGGTCGACGAGACCGGCGGCCGGCGGTTCGTCCGCCGCCGGCTGGTCCGAGGACGACGGCCCGGAGGCCGCCGCCGGTGCCGGTGCGCCGGGCGGCAGAACCGGTCCGGGCACCGGCACGTGGCTCCCGCCGGGGACAGGGGCGGGAACGGCGGTGACGGCGTCGTCCAGGTACTGGGCGACGCCGACCCGAGCGGCCGCAGCGCGCTCGGCGGTCGAGGGATCGGAGCTGGTCGGGACGGCGGACTCCGGACCCGTCGAGGAGGCGGCAGGCGCCCCCACGACGGGCGAGCCGGTGATCACCCCGGCGGCGATCGGCGCGCCGGTCGCCGCACGCGTGGGTTCCACGACCTCACGGAGCACGGGCGCCAGCACCGGGGAGACCGCGGTGCTCACCGGCTCCAGGACCGGGGAGACGGAGTCGACCACCGGCGCGGTGACCGGCTCGACCGCACGGAGGACGGGCACGACCACGGTCTCCCCGACCGGCGCCAGCACGTCCGTCACCGGCGCGATGCTCCGGACGACCGGCGCCTCGCCCGCCGGCGCCACGGTCGCGTCGACGACGGGCGCCACGACGGGTGCGACCGGAGAAGCGACCGGCGCCGGCAGGCTGCCGGCTTGCTCCGCGATGTCCTGCACCGGGGCGGTCAGCGGAGCGAGGGGCGAGGGCGAGCCATCCGCGGCCGCCGACGCCGTCGCCGAACCCGCCACCCAGAAGCCGACACCGAGGCCGACCAGCACCAGCGTGCGCCGGCCCAGCGGGGGTCCCCAGGGCCGGCGGAGGGCGGCGGTCACACGCATGGCCATGCCGCCCCCCAACCGTCCGTGATCGATGCCTCACAGGCAGTCAAGACCTCGGTGCGCACAGCCGCCATCCGAACCGTGTCGCTCGATGGGGTGACGGCACCAGCCACCCCTCGCCGTGCGTGAGCATCGGCGCGAGTGAACGACATGCGCCCGCCGCTGCAGAGCCAGCGCATCGTGCCCGACGTCGTCCCCTGACCGGTCGCGGCGGGAACCACGAGGCGACCCACCGGTCCCCCCGGACGGGTGAGTGGGGTCAACGGCCCGCAGGTTCCGGTCGATGTCGTTCCCATGAGGTGGTCTGACGTCCCCGAGGTGGCGACACCGCGCGTCATGACGCAGACCGCCGCCGTCCTGTACCTGATCGGCGGCGTCGCCGGCATGCTCGCCACCCTCGGCACCGACCCCGGCGACCCGTCGCGCACCGCCCTGTTCGCCCTCGCCGGAGGCGTGCTCGTCGGCTCCGGGATCGCCTTCCGATGGGGACGGAGCTGGCCCCGGCAGGCCTTCCACGTCGCCATCGGCACGGCGACCACGGTCATCCTCGTCGCCGTCACCCTGAGCCCGGACCCGGTGACGGCGGTCGTGATCGGCTCCCTGGCCAGCTTCATCGCGATCGACGCCTGCTTCTTCAGCCTCCGTCTCGCCGTCGTCCACGTGGTCGCCGTCCTCGGGACCCTCACGGCCGCCCTCCTGCTCCGCGGCGACATCGCCCTGCCCACCGCCCTGGCGCTCGACGCGGTGGCCATCGGACTGAGCACGATCACCCGCGGCCTGGTGGTGCGCGCCTCCAGCGCCAGCCGCGACCCGCTCACCGGCCTGGCGAACCGGCGCGGCTTCGACCAGGCGATGGACGAGGCGATGGGAGCGGCGGCCCGCACCGGCGAGCCGATGTCGGCAGCGCTCCTCGACCTCGACCACTTCAAGGCCCTCAACGACTCCCAGGGCCACGACGCCGGCGACCGGATCCTGCAGCGGGTGGCCGACGTCTGGCGCACGGCCCTGCCGGCACCCGCCGTCCTCGCCCGGCACGGGGGTGACGAGTTCGCCCTGCTGCTGCCCGGGCTGACCGGGCCGGCCGCCCTGGACGTCGTCAGCCGCGTCCGCGCCCTGCACCCGGACATCGGCATGTCGTGCGGCGTGGCCGAGCACCGCCCCGGCGACAGCGCCGCGCAGCTCATGCGCCGCGCCGACCTGGCGCTCTACGGCGTCAAGACGGCCGGCCGGGGCGGGTGCCGGCTCGAGTGCGGCCCCACCTCCGACCTGGCCACCGATCTCGCCGCGGCGCTCGACACCGGCGCGGTGGCGGTGCACTACCAGCCGGTCCTCGACCTGCGCACCGACGAGGTGGTCGGCGTCGAGGCACTGGCCCGCTGGACGCACCCCCAGCGTGGCCCGGTGCCGCCGGGCGAGTTCGTCGCCGTCGCCGAGCAGCACGGCCTGATGCCGCGCCTCGGCGAGCACGTGTTCCGGACCGCCTGCACCGAACTGGCCGCGCTGCACGCCGCCACGGGGCGGCGCCTGCACCTCGGCATCAACGTGTCCGGGCGCGAGCTGTCCGACCCGTCCTACGTGCGGCGGGTCCGCGCCGTGCTGGCCGAGACCGGCTGGCGGTCCGACGACACCGTGCTGGAGGTGACCGAGAGCCTTCTGGAGGCGGAGTCCTCCCTCGCCGTGGCGACGCTGCACGAGCTGCGCGCCCTGGGGTTCGTCGTCGCCATCGACGACTTCGGCACCGGCTACTCGTCCCTCAGCCGCCTGGACACGCTGCCCCTCGACGTCCTCAAGCTCGACGCGTCGTTCACCGCGACGATCACCAGCTCGCCGCGGCGGGCCACGATGCTGCGCAGCATCGTGGGCATGGCGCACGGCCTGGGTCTCGACGTCGTCGCCGAGGGCGTCGAGACGGCGGAGCAGGACGCCGAGCTCCGCGCGGTCGGCTGCCGCTTCGGCCAGGGCTGGCACTTCGGCCGGCCCGCACCCCTGGCGGACGTCGTCGCGTCGCTGGACGACCGGTCCGCCCGCACCCCGGCCCTGCGGGCCTGACCAGGTCCCTTGCGCGACGCGCAGGAGCGAGCCGCCCTCGTGCGCGGCGTACGGCTCGTGGCCCGGTTACCGTGACGTGACGCAGATCTCACGCTGCGCCCGACGACGGAACAGGCGGATCGCATGCTCTACAGCGCCTACCAGTGGAACCGGCGGGCCACGGCGCCCCTCCTGACCGCATCGCAGCTGACCGCCCGGGCACTGGAGGCCGTCCCCGCCCCGCTGGCCCGTACGCCGGCCGTCCGCCACGTACGCGCGGCCTGCGACGTCCTCGGCCACGCGCGTCCGACGCACGACCGCCCGGCGTTCGGCATCGAGTCGGTGCTCATCGACAACGAGCCCGTCGCCGTGCAGGAGCGCCCGACGATGCGGACGCCGTTCGCCACCCTCCTGCACTTCGAGAAGCCCTCGGTCGCCGGTCAACCGCGGGTGCTCGTCGTGGGGCCCATGTCCGGGCACTTCACGACGCTGATCCGCCCGACGATCCACACCCTCCTCGCCGACCACGACGTGCACGTCATCGACTGGCACAACGCCCGCGACATCCCGGTCGAGCACGGCCCGTTCGGGCTGGACGAGTACATCGAGCACGTGATGGAGGCCGTCCGGTTCCTCGGTCCGGACACCCACGTCGTCGCCGTCTGCCAGCCCGCCGTGCCCGTGCTGGCCGCGGTGGCCCTGCTCGCCGCCGCGGACGACGCCGCTCAACCCCCGAGCGTCACGCTCATGGCAGGACCCATCGACACCCGGGTCAACCCGAACCGGGTCAACACCAGGGCCGCGACCAAGCCGCTCTCCTGGTTCGAGCGACGCGTCGTCGACACCGTGCCGAAGGGATACGCGGGCGCCGGGCGCCGGGTGTACCCGGGCTTCGTCCAGCTGACGGCCTTCATGTCGATGCACCCGATCCGGCACCTGTCCGCCCACGGGCGGCTCTACCGCGACCTGGTCGCCGGCAACACGGAGCGGGCGGCCGCCACACGGGCCTTCTACGACGAGTACGGCGCCGTCATGGACGTGCCTGCGGAGTTCTACCTCGAGACCGTCGGCCGCATCTTCCAGGAGCACGCCCTGCCGACCGGCCGACTGTCCTGGCGGGGGCAGCGCGTGGACCCCCGCGCGATCAGCCGGACCGCCCTCCTCACCGTCGAGGGCGAGAACGACGACATCTGCTCACCCGGGCAGACGGTGGCCGCCCACGAGCTGTGCAGCGGCATCCCGCAGGAGAACAAGCACCACCACCTGCAGCCGGGGGTCGGGCACTACGGCGTCTTCAGCGGATCCCGCTGGGAGGCGGAGATCTACCCGGTCGTCCGTGCCTTCATCGACCGCTCCTCCCAGCGGCTGGCGGCTCCGGCCTGAGCGACCAGCCCGTCGAGGCTCAGCCCTCGCCGAGCCGGTCGCGCAGCCAGTCGTGGAACAGCGCGAGGTGGTGCTCGACGGGCACCAGCACGCCGCCGGCCGCGTAGGCCCGCGAGCTCATGCCCGGCTGGGTGCGCTCGCAGGCGGCGAAGTCCTGCTGGTTGACCCGGTGGAACAGCTCCACCGACCGGGAGACGTCCAGCCCGGCGGCGACGACCTCGGGCGCGTACAGCCAGTCGCACTCGACCACCGTCCGGTCCACCGCGAGTGGGGTCATCCGCAGCAGGATGACGTGGTCGGGCACCAGGTTGAGGAAGACCGCCGGCTTGATCGTGGCCGCGTAGTACCGGCGGTCCCGGTCCGGGTCGATCCCCGGGAGCGCGGGGAACCCGGCGCTCCCGTCCACGGTGAAGCCCTCGGCGGCGGCGGCGAACTCCGCCCCGTGCCCGACGAAGGACTGCGCCGCGTACCCCCGGCTGAACTCCGGCAGGACGTCGGTGAGCTCGGGGTGGATCGTCGCGCAGTGGTAGCACTCCATGAAGTTCTCGACGACGAGCTTCCAGTTGGCCGCGACGTCGTAGCGGATCCGCCGGCCCAGGGCCAGCCGCCCGACGTCGTACTCCTCGATCGCCGCGGGGTCGCCGAGCCGCTCGGTCACCGCGCCGACGACGTCGTCCTCGAAGGACGGCGGGTCGTCGGCCAGGCACACCCACGCGTAGCCCAGCCACTCGCGCAGGTGCACCGGCACCAGGCCGTTGGCGACCCGGTCGACGTCGGGCATCCGTGCCAGGTTGGGTGCGGCGACCAGCTCGCCGTCCAGCCCGAAGGACCACGCGTGGTACGGGCAGCGCAGCGTGCGGGTCACCTGCCCCGACTCCTCGCTGCACAGCTGCGCCCCCCGGTGCCGGCACACGTTGAGGAACGCCCGCAGCGCGCCGTCCCGGCCGCGCACCACCAGCACGCTCTCCCGGCCGACCTGCACCCGCCGGAAGCTGCCGGCGGCGGCGACCTCGTCGGTGCGGGCCACGCACTGCCACATCACCTCGAACACCCGCTCCTGCTCGCGCGTGAACAGCGCCGGGTCGGTGTAGTACCGCCCGGCCAGGGTCGGCATCAGGCTCGCGGACGCAGCAGGGAGGGTGGCGGTCATGGGGTGGCCTCCAGTGCGGGCCGGCGGGGGTCGAACAGGCCGATCGGGTGCTTCGTCTCTCCCGTGGTGGCGACGTCGGCGAGGATCTCCCCGATCACCGGCACGAACTTGAAGCCGTGCCCGGAGAAGCCGCAGGCCACGGTCACCTGCGGGTGCGCGGGGTGCGGCGCGATGACGAAGTGCTCGTCGGGGGTGGTCGTGTACATGCACGTCGCGGCCTTCAGCAGCTCGCCCGGCAGGGTCGGCAGCACCCCCGCCAGGTGCCCCGCCATCGCCGCGACCTCCTCGGCGTGCACCTCCCGGTCGATCGTCTCCGGCGTGCACGGGGTCCCTCGCCGGAAGAAGGCCACCTTCGCCCCGCCGTCCGGGCCGTCGATCGCCGGGAAGCCGTAGACCTGGGTGCCGTCGGCCGCCTCGTGGATGTAGATCGGGTGCCGGTCCGGGGTCCAGGCACCGGTGCCGCCGGGGGGCTGGAACCAGTACATGACCTGGCGCTCCACGGTGAGCGGGACGCCGAGGTCGGCCAGCACCTCGGGCGCCCACGAGCCGGGGCTGACCACGAGCGCGCCCGCCTCGTACTCCCCCGCCGCCGTCCGCACCCGCACGCCGCCGCCCGGCGTCGCCGTCCACTCCAGCGCCGGCTCCTGGAAGCGCAGCTCGGCGCCGCGGGAGAAGGCCAGGTCCAGGTGCGCGGCCACGGTCGCCTCCGGCCGGGCGAACCCGGCCGCGGCCTCGAACAACCCGACCTCGTCGTCGGCCGGGGTCAGCGTCGGGAACCGGCGGCGGACCTCCGCGGCGTCGAGCAGTTCGTGCGCCAGCCCCCACTCCCGGGCGGCACCCAGGCTGCCGGCGACGGTGCGGCTGTCGGGCCGGCCGAGGAACACCCCGCCGGTGCGCACCAGCACGTCGGTGCCGGAGTCGGCGCACAGCTGGTCCCACAGCTCGTAGGCGCGCAGCAGCAGGGGCACGTAGGCCGGGTCCTCGAAGTAGGCCTGCCGGGTGATCCGCGAGCCGCCGTGGCTGGAGCCCTGGTCGTGCGCCGGGCCGAACCGCTCCAGCCCCAGCACCCGCTGCCCACGGGCGGCCAGGTGCGCGGCGGCCGCGCTGCCCATGCCGCCCAGCCCCAGGACGATGACGTCGTAGGTCATGGTCAGCACCTCATCCGGGCGCCGGCGGGGTCGACCAGCGGGTCGGCGGCGACGGTCGCCGGGACCGGCTCCCCGAACCAGTCGATCGTCACCGCGGTGCCGGGGCCCGCCACCGACGCCGGCAGCCAGGCGTAGGCGATCGACCGGCCGATCGTGTAGCCGACACCCGCGCTGGTGACGTGGCCGACCGGTGTCCCGCCCACCCGCACCGGCTCGCGGCCCAGCACCGTCGTCGCCGGGTCGTCGAGGACGAGGCAGGCCAGCCGCCGGTCGTGCGGACGGCGTTCCAGCGCCTCCCTGCCGACGAAGTCCTCGCCCTCGCGGACGGCGAACGACAGCCCCGCCTCGACCGGGTCGTGCTCGGTCGTCATGTCGACCCCCCACGCGCGGTAGCCCTTCTCCAGCCGCAGGCTGTCGAACGCCCGGCGTCCGGCGGCGACCACCCCGTGCCGCTGCCCGGACTCCCAGAGCGCGTCCCACAGCCGCAGCCCGGTGGCCGCCTCGGTGTACAGCTCCCAGCCGAGCTCGCCGACGTAGGAGATCCGCAGCGCGGTCACCGGCACGCCGTCGACGGACAGCTCGCGCGCCCGGAACCAGCCGAACGCCTCGTGCGAGACGTCGGTGCGCGTCAGCACCTGGAGCACGTCGCGGGCCCGCGGCCCCCACAGCCCGATGCCGCAGGTGCCCGCCGTGGTGTCCCGCAGCTGCACCGACCCGTCGTCCGGCGCGTGCTGCCGGAACCAGTCGAGGTCGAGCGGGCCGTTGGCCCCCACCTGGAACCGCTGCTCGCCCAGCCGGGCGACCGTCAGGTCGCTGCGGATCCCGCCCGCGCCGTCCAGCAGCAGCGTGTAGGTCACCCGGCCGACGGGCCTGGCGACGTCGTTGGTGGTCAGCCGTTGCAGGAAGGCGCAGGCCCCCGGACCGGTCACCTCGATCCGGGTGAGCGGCGTCATGTCGTACATCGCGCCGTGCCTCCGGGTGGCCAGCGCCTCGGCGGCCACGGTCGGCGACCACCACCGCGCCGCCCAGGGGTGCCGCGGCGGCAGGTCCAGCCCCTCGGCCAGCGGCGCGTTGGCCTCGAACCACAGCGGCCGCTCCCAGCCGCCCGCCTCGGTGAAGACGGCGCCGAGCTCCTGCTGCCGGCCGTAGAACGGGCTGGTGCGCAGCGGGCGCAGCACCGCGGGCGGGTCCAGCGGGTGGACGACGTCGTAGACCTCGACGAACTGCTGCGCCCCGCGCCCGGCCACGTACTCCGGCGAGAGCTGCACGTCGGTGAACCGGTGCAGGTCGCACTCGTGCACGTCGGTGCGCGGCTGGCCCTCGACCAGCCACTCGGCCAGCGCCTTCGCCACGCCCGCCGAGTGGGTCACCCACACCGCCTCGGCGACCCAGAAGCCGGGGAGGTCGCGGTGCTCGCCGAGCAGCGGCATGCCGTCGGGGGTGAAGGAGAAGACGCCGTTGAAGCCGTCGGCGACCTCGGTGGCGGCGAGCCCGGGCAGCAGCGCCAGGCTCTGCTTCCAGGCGTCGGCGAAGTCGTCGGGGGTGAAGGGCAGGCAGCTGTCCGGGTGCTGCTCGGTCTCCGCGGCGGTGACCGGCATCGGCCGGTGGCCGTAGGAGCCGATGCCGATCCGGTCGCCGTGCTCCCGGTAGTAGAGGTCGGCGTCCTGGTGCCGCAGGATCGGCGCGCTGATCTCCCGGGTGGCGCCGGCCAGCGCCGGCACCGGCGCCGTGGTGGCGTACTGGTGCGCCAGCGGCTGCAGCGGCACGGTCAGCCCGGCCAGCGCGCCGACGTCCGGGCCCCAGAAGCCGGCGGCGCAGACGACGACGTCGGCCGGCACGAAGCCCTGGTCGGTCTCCACGCCGCTGACCCGGCCGCGTTCCTGAGCGACCCCGGTGACGCGGTGCCGGGCGAGGAAGCGGGCGCCCCGCTCGATCGCCCGCCGCGCCTGCGCCTCCCCGGCCGGCACCGCGTGCGCCAGCCCGTCGCTCGGCACGTGCAGCCCGCCCAGCACGGCGGCCGGGTCGAGCAGGGGGTGCAGCCGGGCGCACTCCTCCGGGTCGACCAGCCGGGCCTCGATGCCCCACGAGGTGGCCAGGCCGTGCCGGCGGGCCAGGTCGGCCCAGCGCTCCGGCGTCGTCGCCGCCTCCAGGCCGCCGACCGGCCGGAAGACGGGTGCGCCGTCGAGCGCGAGGCCGCCCAGCTTGCCGACGGTGTAGCTCGCGAACTCGGCCAACGTCTTCGAGGGGTTGGTCTGGAAGACCAGGCCCGGCGCGTGCGAGCTCGATCCGCCGGCCGCGAACAGCGGCCCCCGGTCGAGCACGGTGACGTCGGTCCAGCCACGAGCGGTGAGCTCGTCGGCCAGCGAGCACCCGACGATCCCGGCGCCGATGACCACGACGCGGGGCGACGTCCTGCGGGGAGCCATGTCCATGGCCACGCCCTTCGCTCGTTGCGGATCCCGCAACGGCCCGCGGGATGCGCAACAGCCTCCGGAAGGGCTCCGCACCCCGTCAAGAGGCGTCCGCGTGTCGTCGCGCGTCCTGACACGGTGTTCACACCGCCGACACGGAACGCCGATCCCGCCACTCAGCCCAGCTGCCGGCCGGTCTCCGTGGCGACGGCGCACAGCCGCTCCGCGACCTCGGCGAACCGGTCGCGCGGCAGCCGGTAGGACGGCGCCGAGACGCTGAGCGCGGCGACCAGCCGCCCGTCCGGCGCGCACACCGGCGCAGCCACCGCGTTGAGGCCCAGCTCGAGCTCCCCCTCGGTGGCCGCCCATCCCTGCTCGCGCACCCCGGCCAGCACCTCGTCGAGGACCGCGACCTCGGTGATCGTCGACGGCGTGTAGCGCTCCAGCCGCGCGGCGGACAGGGTCGCGCGCGCGGCCGCCGGCCCGAAAGCCAGCAGCACCTTGCCGCTGGAGGTGGCGTGCAGCGGGGTGCGCCGGCCCACCCAGTTCAGCACGCCCACCGAGGCGCTGCCCTGCACCTGGCTGATGTTGACCGCGCTGTCGCCGTCCAGGACCGCGAGGTTGACCGTCTCGTCGAGCTCGGCGGCCAGCCGCTCGCACACCTCGCGCCCCAGCCGGGTGAGGTCCAGCTGCGCCGCGCTCGCCCCGGCCAGGCGCACCAACCCGAACCCGAGCCGGTAGGTGCCCCGCTCCCCCAGCTGCTCGACGAGCCCGTGGGCCTCCAGGGTGGCCAGCAGCCGGAAGGCGGTGGACTTGTGCACGCCCAGCTCGGCGCCGAGGTCGGTGACACCCGCGCTGCCGCGGTCGGCCAGGAGGGAGAGCATCGCCAGCGCCCGATCGACGGACTGGACGAGCGGGGGCTGCCCCTCGCCGTCCGCACCGTTGCGCATGACGCAACGCTAGCCGAGGACGTGCCCCCGCGGGGAGAGGGCAGGCGCTGGGCGCAGCTGCCGCGAACGAGGCTGTGTCGCATCCTGCTAGCACTGGGCTAGCATCTTGTCCATGCGGACGCTGTACCTGCGCAACGTGCCGGACGACGTCGCCGAAGCCCTCGAAAGGCTCGCGGCACGCGAGGGCATGTCGGTGAGCGCGGTCGCCCTGCGGGAGCTCACGGAGGTTTCCCGCCGGGCGGACAACCCCCGGCTGCTCGCCTCCCTGCCCGATCTCGGCGTTCCTACCGCCGACCTCCTCGCGGACATCGACGACGACCGCGCTGCGCGGTGATCGTCCTCGACGCGTCAGCCGCCGTGTCCGCGTTGCTGAACGACGGCCAGGCGCGGGCGGTCGTCACCGTCGAGTCGCTGCACGTGCCGCACCTGATCGATCCCGAGATCGCGCAGGCGCTCCGACGGCAGGTGGCCAACCGGACCGTGCGCCCCGACGACGGCTGGCGGGCGCTCGACACCTGGCGGCGGCTGGGTGTCACACGACATCCGGTCACCGGGCTGCTCGACCGGGTCTGGCAACTGCGGGACGACGTCTCCGCGTACGACGCCTCCTACGTTGCGCTCGCCGAAGCGCTCGGCTGCGCGCTCCTCACGGCGGACGGACGGCTCAGCCGCGTCCCGGGGCTGCGCTGCACGGTCACCGTCGTCCCGCGCTGACCCACCGATCCGGCCGCGGCCGGACGGACGACAGCCTCAGGCGAACAGGCCGCGGATGTCCTCGGCGGTCATCGCCCCGGAGAGCGTCCCGCCGTCGTCGTCCAGCACCCGGGAGAAGAGGTCGCGCTTGCGCTCCTGGAGCGCCAGCACCTTCTGCTCGATGGTGTCGGCGGCGACCAGCCGGTAGACCATCACCGTCTTGTCCTGCCCGATCCGGTGCGCGCGGTCGATGGCCTGCGACTCGGCCGCCGGGTTCCACCACGGGTCGAGGACGAACACGTAGTCGGCCTCGGTCAGGTTCAGCCCGAACCCGCCCGCCTTGAGGCTGATCAGGAAGACCGGTGCGCCGCCCTCGCGAAACTCCGCGATCCGCCGCGCCCGGTCCCGCGTGCGCCCGTCGAGGTAGGCGTAGGGCAGCCCGGCCTCGTCCAGCCGCCGGCGCACCGTGCCGAGGAAGCCGGTGAACGAGCTGAACACCAGCGCGCGGTGCCCCTCGGCGACCACCTCCTGCAGGTGCTCGAGGAACGCCTCGGCCTTGCTCGACCGGATGCCGGCGTAGGCGTCGTCCACCAGCGAGGCGTCGAGCGCCAGCTGCCGCAGCAGGGTGAGCGACCGGAAGATCGTGAATCGGTTGCTCTGCAGGTCGTCGACCAGGCCGAGCACCTTGCGCCGCTCCCGCTGCAGGTGGGTGTCGTAGACCTTGCGGTGCTTGGGGTCGAGCACCACCTCGAGCACCTGCTCCTGCTTGGGCGGCAGCTCGGCGGCGACCTGCTCCTTGGTGCGGCGGCGCATCAGCGGCCGGATGCGGCGGCGCAGCGCGGCCAGCACCTCCGGGTCCCCGCCGCGCTCGATCGGGTTGCGGTAGTGCTCGGTGAACCGCTGCGGGCTGGGGAAGAGCCCCGGCGCGACGATCGAGAGCATCGCCCAGAGGTCCATCAGGTTGTTCTCCACCGGCGTGCCGGTGATCGCCAGCTTGAACCGCGCCGGCAGCCGCCGGGCCGCCGCGTACGTCTTCGCCTGGTGGTTCTTCACGAACTGCGCCTCGTCCAGCACCAGCCCGCGCCACGGCAGCGCCCGGTACTCCTCCTCGCCGAGCCGCAGCAGGGTGTACGAGGTCACCACCAGGTCGGCGCCGTCCACCGCCTCGGCCAGGGCGGTGCCGCGCTTGCGGCCGGTGGCCTCGACGGTGCGGACGACGAGACCCGGCGCGAACCGGGCCGCCTCCCGCGCCCAGTTCCCCACCACGCTCGTCGGCGCCACCACCAGCACCGGCGCGGTCAGCTCCCCGGCCTGCTTCGCCCGGCACACCAGCGCCAGGGTCTGCAGCGTCTTGCCCAGCCCCATGTCGTCGGCGAGCACCCCGCCGAGCCCGGCGTCCCAGAGCACCGAGAGCCACTGGTAGCCCTCCAGCTGGTAGGGGCGCAGCCGGGCGGCCAACCCGGCGGGTGCCTCGGGCGGCGGCGCGTCGTCGACGTCGAGCAGCGCCGTGACGTCGCGCGCCCACCGCTCGCTCTGCTCGGCGACCACGCCGAGCTCGACCAGCTCCTCCCAGAGCCCCGCCTGGTAGCGGGTGATCCGCAGGCCGGGCCGGTCGGCGTCCTGCAGCGCCCGCGCCTCCTCGATCAGCGCGCGCAAGCGGTCGAACTCGGGACGGCGGACGTCGAACCAGGTGCCGCTGGGCAGCAGCAGGTGCTCCTCCCCCGCCGCCAGCGCCGCGAACAGGAGCGCGAACGGGATGTCCTCGTCGTCCACGCTCACCGTCACGCCGAGGTCGAACCAGTCGCCGTCCTCCCCGTCGGTGGCCGACACCGCCACCACCGGCGCGGCCTCGGACCGCCGGTACTCCACCGGCTCGCCGGTCACCTCGACGAGCACCCCGGCGTCCTCGAGCCGGGGCTGGAACTCGGTGACGAGGACGGCGACGTCCATCCCGGCGAGCTCGGCCTTCTCGATCGGCCGTGGCCGCGGGCCGACGTGCCAGATGCGCAGCAGCCGCTCCGGCGGAGCCGGCAGGGCGCGCAGCAGCTCGTCCTCCGCGGCGACGTCACGCCCCGGGCCGGTGGTGGCGACGGCATCGTGCGCCAGCGGCAGCCGGGGAGCGTCGTCGCCGTAGCGGACCCACCAGGTGAGCCGCGCCCGCTGGCCGGGCAGGTGCTCGACGGAGAGCCCCAGCCGGGGCCGTGCCACCTCCGGCAGCTCCACCGACCCGTCCGACGAGCGCACCGGCAGCGCGCGGCGCAGCGCCGGGTAGAAGGCGGTCAGGAAGCGGTCGCGGTCGGCCGCCGGCACCTGCACCGGACCGCTCTCCGCCAGCCGCTCCGCGCTCCGGGGCACCTGCTGCAGGGGCACGAGCACCAGCCCGTCCCGCGGGACGAGCTCCGCCGGGACGCCGTCGGTGCCGGCGACCAGGGCGGCGCCGTGCGGTGGGCTGCCGATCAGCAGCACCGACCCGACCGGGATGCGCAGGTCGTGCACCTCCACGACCGCCTGCAGCCGCAGGTCGCCGCCCTCGTCGCGGACGTCCACGGCCAGTTCCCCCGGCTCGCCGACCCGCACGGGGCCACCCCTCTTCGTCAGCAGGGGCACCCCGACGTCCACCGCCTGCCGCAGCGCCGGCCACAGCGCGGGACCGATCTCCTCGAGCAGCACCGGCGGTTCACCCGACCCGTAGTAGTAGCCGGGCCCGTCCGCCGCCTGGTGCGCCCGGTGCAGCCCGCGCAGCGCGGCCGCGTGCGCGGGGTCGCGCTCGGACCAGGAGTCGTGCTCGAGGTCCCGCCACGACACCCCGGTGCGGACCCACCGGCCCCTCGCGCCCGGCACGACCGGCCGCAGCCGCACCGACGCCGGGGGGCGGCCGGCCGCCGTCTCGACGTCGAACCGCAGGCCCACCGGGGTGCTGGAGCCCGGCGGCGTGGTCTGCAGCAGGTCGCCGAGGACGAGCTCCCAGTCGGGTGTCCGGGCAACCGGCGGTGGCGCCGCGGCTGCCAGCCGGGCGGTCAGCAGCACCGCCGCGACGTGCTTGCAGTCGTACCCGACGGGGCAGCTGCACTCGCCCCACCACCGGGCGGCAGCGGCGTCGTGGTGCGCCACGGTCTGGTAGATGCGGCCCTGGCTGCCGATCACGATCCCCGCGAGCTCACCGCCCGTGCGGGAGCGGGAGACCTGGGACACGCGACCGTCCCGCGCGTACGCGGCGCCGCGTCGCCACGCCTCGTCGCCGACCGACCGGCGGAGGACCGCATCGGTGAGGGCGGGGCGCAGCTCGTCGAACACCGGCCGAGGCTATCCGCGCCGGCGTCCGTCCCGGACGCTCGTCCACAACCCGGGGCGGGCGTGCGCCGCCGGTGCCGGGAGAGCGTGCCCGCCCACCAGCTCCACCACCGGGCGGGGTCAGACGCCGAGATGCGCGAGCGCCTGCAGCAGCAGCGTCGCCTGACCGTTGGTGAGCTCCGCGAGCACCGCCGGGTCGCGCGCCTCCAGCGGCGTGAACCAGGTCAGCTCGAGCGCGTCCTGCTGCGGCGAGCAGTCACCCTCCACCGGGACGACGTAGGCCAGCGAGACCGCGTGCTGGCGCGGGTCGTGGAACGGCGTCACCCCAGGGGTCGGGAAGTACTCGGCGACGGTGAACGGCTGCGGCGCCGGCGGGACCCGCGGCAGCGCCAGCGGGCCGAGGTCCTTCTCCAGGTGCCGCAGCAGCGCCGCGCGCACCCGCTCGTGGTACAGCACCCGCCCCGAGACCAGGGCCCGCTTGATCTGCCCGTCCTCGCCCGCGCGCAGCAGCAGCCCGATCGAGGTCACCGTGCCCTGCTCGTCCACCCGCACCGGCACCACGTCGACGTAGAGGATCGGCAGCCGCTCGCGCGCCGCGTCCATCTCCTCGCGGGCCAGCCAGCCCCCGCCTGTCGCCGTCGTCAGCTCGGTCATGGCACCTGTCTAGCCGACGCACCCGCCCGCCCGACACCCGCGCCGCCGGACCGGGGACGTGCTCCCGGTCACGCGGAGCCCTTCCGCTCCGGCACCGCCGGGAGTAGGCACATCACCATGACCGCCGTCACCACGCGCACCACCACCCACCCGCTCGCCCGGCTCACCGCCGAGGAGATCACCACCGCGACGGGGATCGTCCGCGCCGCGGGCCTCTGCGCCGGGTCGACGAAGTTCGTCTACGTCGGCCTCGAGGAGCCGCACAAGGCCCAGGTGCTGGGCCGGCAGCCCGGCGACGCCGTCGAGCGCCGGGTCCGGGCGCTGCTGCTGGACCGGGCCACCGGCGGCGGGCGCGACGTCACCGTCTCGCTCACCGCCGGCGCCGTCGTCCGGGACGTCGAGCTCGACGCGGTCGCCGACGGGCAGGTGCCGATCCTCGACGCCGAGTTCGAGGCGATCGAGCCGATCCTCGCCGCCGACGAGCGCTGGGTCGCGGCGATGACGAAGCGCGGGCTCGACGTCGCCCAGGTGCGCTGCGTGCCCCTGTCGGCCGGCTCCTACTTCGCCGACGAGGAGGGGCACCGCATGATCCGCGTGCTCGGCTTCCACCAGGCCGACGACGCGGACCTGCCGTGGGCGCACCCCGTGGACGGCGTCGTCGCGTTCGTCGACATGACCCGCGGCGTCGCGACGGCGGTGCAGGACCACTACGACCTGGCGGTCCCCGCCGAGCGCGCCGACCTCACCCCCGACGTGCACCCCGCCCCGGTGCGCGACCTCAAGCCGATCGAGATCACCCAGCCCGAGGGGCCGAGCTTCACCGTCGTCGACGACGAGGTGAGCTGGGCCGGCTGGCGGTTCCGCATCGGCTTCGACATGCGGGAGGGGCTGGTCCTGCACCAGGTCTCGATCGACGGCCGGTCGGTGATCCACCGCGCGTCGATCGCGGAGATGGTCGTGCCCTACGCCGACCCCTCGCCGGTGCGGTTCTGGCAGAACTACTTCGACACCGGCGAATACCTCTTCGCCCGGTACACCAACTCCCTGGAGCTGGGCTGCGACTGCCTGGGCGAGATCCACTACCTCGACGCCACGATCGCCGACGAGGACGGCGCCCCGCGCACCATCCGGAACGCGATCTGCATGCACGAGGAGGACTACGGCGTCCTCTTCAAGCACACCGACCTCTTCAACGGGATGGCCGAGACACGGCGGCAGCGCCGGCTGGTGGTCAGCTTCTTCACCACCATCGGCAACTACGACTACGGCTTCTACTGGTACCTCTACCTCGACGGCACCATCCAGCTGGAGAGCAAGGCCACCGGCGTCGTCTTCACCTCCGCCTTCCGCGGCGAGGAGCACCCGTACGCCACCGAGATCGCCCCGGGCCTCGGCGCGCCGTTCCACCAGCACCTGTTCTCCGCCCGGCTGGACATGGCGGTCGACGGGGTCGACAACACCGTCTACGAGGTCGACGCCGTCCGGCAGCCGGTGAGCGACGCCAACCCGTACGGCAACGCCTTCACCCGGCGCAGCACCCCGCTGACCTCCGAGGCGGAGGCCGCCCGGCTGGCCGACAGCAGCGTCGGCCGGGTGTGGCACGTGGTCAACGAGTCGAAGCGCAACCGGCTCGGCCAGCCGGTGGCCTACGCGCTGCACCCCGAGGGCGGGCCGGTGCTGCTGGCCGACGAGAGCTCCTCGGTGCACGCCCGGGCCACCTTCTCGACCAGGCACCTGTGGGTGACGCGGTACGACCCGGCGGAGCGGTACGCGGCGGGTGACTTCGTGAACCAGCACCCGGGGTCGGCCGGGCTGCCGGCGTTCGTCGCCGACGACGAGCCGCTCACCGACACCGACGTGGTGCTGTGGCACACCTTCGGCCTCACCCACTTCCCGCGGACCGAGGACTGGCCGGTCATGCCGGTCGACTACGCCGGGTTCACGCTCAAGCCGGTCGGCTTCTTCGACCGCAACCCGGCGCTGGGCGTGCCGCGGTCGGCGTCCTCGCACTGCGCATCGGCGGACGGGGAGCCCGGCGGGCACTGCGGGTGACCCCCGACGGGCCGGCCGCGCTCCGCCGGTGAACCGCCGGGTCGCGAACCCTGCGGTTCACCGGCCGTTCACGTACCGTTTCCCGTGACCGTCGTCACGGGGGCGCCATGACTCTGCTGCACCGGATGGGCTCCGCCGCCCGCCAGGCCACGCAGGTGGCCACCGGTGCGGCCGCGCTGGCCGCCGTCCCGGTGGTCGTGGGGGCGGGCCTGCTGGGCGGGACGGCGTCGGCCACGACGCGGGCGGCGCGCGCCGGGGTCGCGGGGTCGTTGCACCTGGCCCACGGCGTCGCCGTCTCCGGCACCCGCGCGGTCGGCACCTTGGTCAGCGGCGCCGACCCGCTGCCCAGCGGCCACCTGCACGACCTGGTCGACGCCGCCCGCGGCCTGCTGGAACCCCCGCAGACCCGGCACACGCGCCGCGTCTGGCGCGACCGCGACCGGCTGCAGATCGAGGTCGAGGACCCCGCCGACGACGATCCCCCCGCCGCCCGCGCCGCCCTGCGCCGCCAGCTCGAACGCCTCGAGGGCGTCGAGTGGGCCACGGTCAACGACGTCGTCGGCCGGGTGCTGGTCGCGGTCGACGCCCGCCGGGTCGGCATCGAGGACGTCGTCGGCGTGGTCACCGAGATCGAGCAGGCCCGCGGCGGCACCGGCGTCTTCCCGTACCGCCCCGACCACCCGGCCGACGTCGAGCCGCTGCTGGCCGCCGTGGCCGCCGCCGCCGTCGACGTCGCGGCCGTCGGCGTCGCCACCGCCGCGAAGTACCTGCCGATCCCCGCGGTGCACCGGCACGCCACGCTGGTCATGGCGCTGCTGGACACCCAGCAGTGGCTCAAGCGTGGGCTGTCGGACCGGATCGGCCCGGTCGGCACGGACCTGGTCTTCGAGGGCACCAGCGCGCTGCTGCACTCGCTCACCCAGAGCCCCACCCTGCCCGCGATCAACGCCGCCGCCGCGGTGCAGCGAGCGCTGGAGGTGCGCGCCCGCCGCCGGGTGTGGTGCCGACGCGAGCGGGAGCTGTGCGGCCCGGAGCCCGACGACGACCGCTCCCCCGCGCCGCCGCCCGGCCCGCGGCCCGGCGAGCTGCCGCGCGGCCCGATCGAGACCTACCGCGACCGCCTCGGCCCCACCGAGCTCGGCGCGGCGCTCGGCCTGCTCGCGCTCACCGGGCGCCCCGGACGCTCGGCCGACCTCATCCGGGCGCTCACCCCCAAGGCCGCCGTGCAGGGCCGCGAGTCCTTCGCCGCCACCCTCGACCTGCTGCTGTGCCGGCAGGGCGTGCTGCCGATGGACGGCTCGGTCTACCGCCGGCTCGACCGGGTCGACGCCGCCGTCGTCGACGCCGCCGCGCTCTGCACCGGCCCGCCGGTGGTCGTCGAGGCCGTCGCGGAGGCCGACGGGTGGGACGACGCCGCCGTCTGGTCGGCCGCCACCCGCCTGCTCACCGGCGACGGCGACGGCGACGACCGGCTCCGCCTCGGGCCGGTGCGCCGCAGCGACGACGCCCCCGGCGGCGAGGTGCGCTCGCTGCTGCAGGGCCGCCACCGGGTCGGCACGGTCACCGTTGCCGCCGAGCTCGACCCGCACGCCGAGTCGCTGCTCACCACCGTGGCCGACGCCGGCCTGCGGCTGGTGCTCACCCGGCACGTCGGGGCCCGCGACATCGCCGGGCTCGCCGACGACGTCGCCGATGCGGGGACGGCGCTCGTCGAGACCGTGCGGGGGCTGCAGGAGGACGGGCACGGCGTCCTGGTGGTCTCGGCCACCGACGGGCCCGCCCTGATGGCGGCCGACGTCGCGGTCGCACCTGTGCTGCCGGGGCGCGCGCCGGTGTGGGGCGCCGACCTGGTCACCGATCCCGGCCTCGCCGACGCCTGCCGCATCGTCGCCGCGCTCCCCGACGCCCGGACGGTCAGCCGCCGGGCGACCGCGGCCGCGCTCACCGGCAACGTCCTCGGCGGGCTGCTCGCCGCCGTCGGCAGCCCGCGTGCCGGCCAGCAGCGGGCCACGACACCGGGCAAGTGGGCGACCGTCACCACGATGGTCACCGGCACCCGCACCGCCGTGGTGGCCGCCCGCCGCCCGGTGCCGGCCCCGACCGCGCACACCCCCTGGCACGCGCTCGACCCCGACGAGGTGCTGCGCCGGCTGGCCGACGTCCCGGCTCCACCCGAGCACCCCCCGGGCCGGGTGACCGCGGCCGCGCGGCGGGCCGCCGCCTCCCGCGCCGTCCGGGTCCCGGCCCGGTTCGGCCGCACCGTCGGCGCGGAGCTCGCCGACCCGCTCACCCCGATCCTGGCCACCGGCGCCGCGGCCACCGCCGTGCTCGGCGAGGTCACCGACGCGGTGCTGGTCGGCAGCGTCACCGCCATCAACGCCGTCGTCAGCGGCCTGCAGCGGATGCGCGCCGAGAGCACGCTGGAGGCGCTGCTGCTCGAGCAGGCGCACTGCGCCCGCCGCGAGACCGGCCGCGGCACCGAGGAGGTGCCCGCCACCGCGCTGCGCCTGGGCGACGTGCTCCTCGTCGAGCCCGGCGACGTGATCGGCGCCGACGCCCGGTTGCTGGAGGCCGAAGACCTGGAGGTCGACGAGTCGAGCCTCACCGGGGAGTCGCTGTCGGTCGCCAAGTCGGTGCCCGCCACGCCGGGGGCGGAGCTCGCCGACCGCACCTGCATGCTCTTCGACGGCACCACGGTGGTCGCCGGGCGCGGGCGGGCCGCCGTCGTCGCCGTCGGGGCCGCCACCCAGGCCGGGCGCGCGGCCCGCGCCGCCGGGGGCGCCGCACCCCCGGCCGGCGTCCAGGCCCGGCTGGCCGAGCTCACCCGCGCCGTGCTGCCCCTCACCCTCGCCGGCGGCGGCGCGGTCACCCTGCTCGGCGTGCTGTGGGGTCGCCCGCTGCGGGAGTCGGTCGCATCGGGGCTCGCGATCGCGGTCGCCGCGGTGCCCGAGGGGCTACCGCTGGTCGCCACCGTGGCCCAGCAGGCCGCGGCCCGACGGCTGTCCCGGCGCGGCGCGGTGGTGCGCAGCGCGCGGGTGCTCGAGGCGCTCGGCCGGGTGGACACCGTCTGCTTCGACAAGACCGGCACGCTGACGGAGAACCGGCTGCGGGTCGCCCGGCTGCTCCCCCTGGACGACGGCACCGAGGAGGAGCTCCTCCGGCTCGCCGCCGCCGGCATGGGCAACGGCGACGACCGCTCCCACGAGACCGACCGGGCGGTGCTGGAGGCCGCCGGCGACGCGTGGAGCTCCCCGCCCGACGCGTGCCTGGCCTTCGCCGCCGGCCGCGGCTTCTCCGCCGCCGTCCGCGATGGCCGGCTGGTCGTGAAGGGCGCGCCCGAGGTGGTGCTGCGCCGGTGCGACGGCGCCCCGGAGCTGCGCGACCGCATCCGGCAGCTGGCCGGCGAGGGGTTGCGGGTGCTCGCCGTCGCCGACCGCGCCGTCGACGGGACACCCGAGGACCTGGACGGGGCGGCCACCGGGCTGGCGCTGCGCGGGTTGGTCGGGCTCTCGGACACCCTGCGCGAGTCCTCGGTGCGCGCCGTCGAGCAGCTGCGGGCGGCCGGCGTGCGGGTGGTGGTGGCCACCGGCGACCACCCCGAGACGGCCAGCGCGATCGCCGCGCAGGCCGGGGTCCCGGACGCCGACCGGGTGGTCACCGGCGCACAGCTGGCCCGGGCCACCGACGCCGAGCGGGCGCGGCTGGTCGCCGGGACCGCCGTCTTCGCCCGGCTCAGCCCCGAGCAGAAGGTCACGCTGGTGCAGGCGCTGCGCCGGGCGGGGGCGACGCTCGCGATGACCGGCGACGGGGTGAACGACGCCGCCGCGATCCGGCTGGCCGACGTCGGCGTCGGCGTCGAGGGCGCGGAGTCCCCCGCCGCCCGCACCGCCGCCGACCTGGTGCTCACCGACCTCGACCTCACCCGGCTGGTCGACGCGATCGCCGAGGGCCGGGCCATGTGGTCGCGGGTGCGCGACGCGGTGTCGGTCCTGGTCGGCGGGAACGCCGGCGAGGTGGCGTTCACCGTGCTTGGCACCGCCGTCGGGGGCCGGGCGCCGGTGAACACCCGCCAGCTGCTGCTGGTCAACCTGCTCACCGACATGTTCCCGGCGCTGGCCGTCGCGGTGGCCGCACCCCGGCAGGCCCCGGCGGGCGACGACGACGGGCCGCTGGCCGGCCACCCGCTGGCGCCGGTGCTGCGGGCCGGCCCGCACCGGGGTTTCACCACAGCGGTGCGGCGGATGGTGCTCGTGCGGGGCGCGGCGACGACGGCCGGCGCCACCGCCGCGTGGTTCGTGGGCCGCGCGACGCCGGTGTTCCCCGGCCGGGCCAGCACGATGGGGCTGGCCGCGCTGATCACCACGCAGCTGGCGCAGACCGCGTGGTCGGGGCGGCGCAACCCGCTGGTGCTGGTCACCGTGGCCGGCTCGCTGGCGGCCCTGGTCGCGATCGTGCAGACCCCGGGGGTGAGCCGGTTCTTCGGCTGCACGCCGCTGGACCCGGCCTCGTGGGCCGTGGTGCTGGGCTGCGCCGCCGCGGCCGCCGCGGGTGCCGAGCTCGTGCCGGCGCTCGTCTCGCGCCGGTCGCCCTGACCCCAGCCCCTGGTCCGTCCGTGGGGGATGAGCGCTGCGGCATCCGCCGGTACCGATCTGCATCCCGGATCGGTATGCTGCCGCCGTGAGCACCCAGATCGCCGTGCGGCTGCCGGACGAGCTGGTCGAGTTCCTCGACCGCCTGGTGGCCGACGGCCGGGCCCCTTCCCGGGCCGCCGTGGTCACCCGTGCGTTGCACCGGGAGCGTCGCCGCGAGATGGCAGCGCGTGACGCGGCGATCCTCGCCGCTGTCGACGACGGGGACGACGACCTGGACGCGCTCGCGGGGCACGCCGCCCGTGTTCCGCTGGACGATCTCGACTGATGAGGCCGATCCACCTGGCCGCGCTCGACAAGACCCGACCCGTCCTCGTCCTGACACGGGAGCTCGTGCGCCCCCACCTGGCACGGGTCACCGTCGCGCCCATCACCAGCACCGTGCGCGGGCTGTCCACGGAGGTCCCGGTCGGAGCGGACAACGGGCTCGACCATCCCAGCGTCATCAGCTGCGACAACGTCCTCACCGTCCCGAAGGCGGCGCTCGGCCGGCAGATCGGTCGCCTGCTCCCCGAGCAGGAGCCACACCTCACCGCCGCGCTGCACGCGGCCTACGACCTCGAGGACCTCATGCCGCTCCGTGGGGCACGCTGAGCGTCGCGCGCCCGTCGGAGCGGGCGGCGGGGCCGTCGGTCCCCCGCCCGTGACCAGCAGTCCCTGCCGTCGGTGACGGGGCAGCACGGCGGGTGAGGGCGCGCGCGTGCGCCTTCCCGGACGGTCGGCCGTGCCTGCGTCGCCGTCGCCCGAGGGGTTGACCAGCACTTCCACAGGCGAGCAGCGTGGCCGACGTCGACCAGGCACCCGACGTCAACGAGGACGGCGATGGCCCAGTACGTGTACCGCTGCGACGACCACGGGCTCACCGAGCGCTCGCACCCGATCGGCACCGCCGGGCCGACGACGCCCTGCCCCACCTGCGGGTCCGCCGCCGCGCGGGTCATCACGGCACCGCGGCTCTCCCTCGGTGACGCCACCCGCCGGGCGCTGATCGACCGCACCGAGCGCACGCGCGACGAACCCCGGGTCGTCTCCTCCCCCGGCCCGCGGCCGGTCCGCTCCTCCCCGGTCGCCGCCAACCCAGCGCTGCGCCGGCTGCCACGGCCCTGACCCGGGCGCCACGACACCGCACCACGCGACACCGCTACGCCGAACGGGGACCACGACGCCCGACCAGCGATGAAGGGGATGTCCAGATGGCCAGCGTGGGACTCCTGTACGTCGGAGCCGTCCTGATCCTCAACGGCCTGATGCTCCTGGGCCGGGTGGACGCCCGGGCGGCCGCGCCGCTGAACTTCTTCGTCGGTGGGTTGCAGGTGATCACCCCGACGTACCTGATCGTCACCTCCGGTGGGAACCCCGACGCGGTCCTCGCCGCCTCGGGGCTGTACCTGTTCGGCTTCACCTACCTCTACGTCGGGTTCAACCTGCTCGGCGGCCTGGACGGCACCGGGCTCGGGTGGTTCTCGGCGTTCGTCGCCGGGTGCGCCCTGGTCTACGCCGGCCTGAACTTCGGGCGCCTGGACGACCCGGCCTTCGGCGTCATCTGGCTCTACTGGGCCGTCCTCTGGGCGCTGTTCTGGGTGGTGCTCGGGCTCAAGCGCGAGGAGTGGACGCGCTTCACCGGCCTGGTCGCCGTCGTCGCCGGGGTGTTCACCGCCGCGATCCCCGCCTTCATGCTGCTCACCGGCGTCTGGGGCGACTACCTCACCGAGTCCGCGATCGTCCTCGCGGTGATCTGCCTGGCGTCGCTCGCGCTCGCCCCCAGGCTGCGCGTGCCCCAGCCGGCGGAGGCGCGGGCACCCGCGCCGGAACTCCGGGAGCCCGACGCGCCGCCGTCCCCCCGCTCCGGCACCCCCGCCGCCCACGAGAGGAGGTGACCCCCGCCCGCTGCCGGATCCACCCCCCGCTGCACCGGCGGTGCAGCGTCGCCCGACCAGGAGGCAAGCCGTGCCGAAAGTCGTCTACCCGCTGGACTCGTCCAAGAAGTTCACCGACCAGAAGTACGTGGGCCACAACCGCTGGCACCCCGACATCCCGGCCAACGTCACCGTCCGCCCCGGCGACACGTTCCGCGTCGACTGCCGGGAGTGGTTCGACGGGGCGATCCACAACGACGACTCCGCCGACGACGTCCGGGACGCCCCGCTCTCGACGGTGCACTGCCTGAGCGGCCCGTTCTCCGTCGAAGGAGCGCAGCCCGGTGACCTGCTGATCGTGGACATCCTCGACCTCGGCCCCATCCCCCAGGAGGACTCCGGGCCGCTCGCCGGGCAGGGCTGGGGCTACACGGGCATCTTCGCCAAGCAGAACGGCGGCGGCTTCCTCACCGACCAGTTCCCCGACGCCTACAAGGTGATCTGGGACTTCTCCGGTCAGACGGCCACCTCGCGGCACGTCCCCGGTGTCTCGTTCACGGGGATCGTGCACCCGGGACTGATGGGCACCGCGCCGTCGGCGGACCTGCTGGCCCGCTGGAACCGCCGCGAGCAGGCGCTGATCGACACCGACCCCGACCGCGTGCCGCCGCTGGCGCTGCCGCCGCTCCCCCAGGACGCCATCCTCGGCACGCTCGAGGGCGCGGAGTACGACCGGGTGGCGGGCGAGGCCGCGCGGACGGCACCGCCCCGGGAGAACGGCGGCAACCAGGACATCAAGAACCTGACCAAGGGCAGCCGCGTCTTCTACCCGGTGTTCGTCGACGGCGCGAAGCTGTCGCTCGGCGACCTGCACTTCTCCCAGGGCGACGGCGAGATCACCTTCTGCGGCGCCATCGAGATGGGCGGCTTCATCGACCTGCACGTCGACCTGATCAAGGGCGGCATGGAGACCTACGGCGTGGGCGAGAACGCCATCTTCATGCCGGGCAACGTCGACCCCCGGTACGAGCGCTGGCTGGCCTTCTCCGGGACGTCGGTCACCCTGGACGACGAGCAGCGCTACCTGGACTCGCACCTGTCCTACCAGCGTGCCTGCCTGCACGCGATCGACTACCTCACGAAGTTCGGCTACACGCCGGAGCAGGGCTACATGATCCTCGGCGCCGCGCCGATCGAGGGCCGGCTGTCCGGGGTGGTCGACATCCCGAACTCCTGCTCCACGGTCTACCTGCCGACCGGGATCTTCGACTTCGACGTGACGCCGTCGGCGTCGGGCCCCACCCGCATCGACCCCGGCATGGGCGTTCCGCGGTCGAGCTTCTGATCCGGAGAACCCGCGAGCCCCGCACCCGGTCGGGTGCGGGGCTCGCGTCGGGTCGGGATCAGTCGCCGGTGTAGGCGGCCACGCCGAAGTGCTGCTCGCCGTCCTCGTCCACCTGGACCAGCACGGTGTAGGCCTGACCGCCGATGATCGCGTCGCAGGTGTCGCCGTCGCACTCGATGGTCTCCACCTCACCGCCCTGCTCGGCCAGCGCGCGGGTGACGGCGGCCTCGGTGGCGGCGTCGTCGTCGTCGATGCCGCCGCGCCACAGGATCAGGCCGGCGATGGCGATCGCCGCCACGACGACGGCGACCAGCGCGGCGATCAGCAGGCCGCTGTTGCGCGCCGCCCAGCCCGGCTCGCCGGAGCCTTCCGGCTGCCCGCCCGGGGCGGATGCGCCGGCGACGCCGCCGCCGTCGAGGACGCCGCTGGTCACGCCGTCGGTCGGCCCGGCGACCGCCGGCACGGGCGGCGGGAAGGACGGGTTCGGCTGGCCCTCGCCCGCCGGGGGGCCGGTCGGGTTCGGGTTGTCGGTGCTCATGGGAGATCGTCCTTCATCGGGGTGCGGGGTCGTCGGGGCGCGGGTCATCGGGTGCGAGAGCGTCCGGCCGGCCGACGCCGGAAACCCTGCCACAGCGCAGCGGCCGCGCGGCCGCACGGTCGGTGTCCACGGCGGACTGCCGGCGGACGCGCGGCGCCCCGGACCTCGCGTGGAAGTCCGGGGCGGCGGGGGTCAGACGGTGGTGGGCGTCCGGTCGGCCGGGCGGCGGCGCACCGAGCGCACGGTGCGGACGGCGGCGCTGCGGGCGAGCTCGCGGATCGGGCCGGTGTCCCACAGCTGGCGCGGCTCCGCCGGCCCCTCGGCCGGTGGCTGCTCGGCGCGGGGGCCCTCGGCGCGGGCCGCCTCGGTGCGGGCCGCCTCGGTGCGGGCGGCGACCTCGGCCAGGGCGGCCCGGCGGCGGGCCAGGATCGCCTCCTTCTGCCGGTCGACCCGCTCGCGCTCGGCGAGCACCAGCAGCTCCTCCTTGGCCTGGGCCACGGTCCGCCGCGACTCCTGCGCCATCTCCTCCAGCTCGACGTCGCCGGAGTCGCGCAGCTGCACCAGCCGGTCGTAGGCGGTCGGCGGGCTGAAGTTGAGCAGCAGCTTCATGAGCACCGGCAGCACCTCGACGCACATGAACAGCAGCGAGAGCATGAACTGCGCGGCGGCCAGGGTCATGTTCCGGTCGCCCAGCCGGTCCAGGGCCTCCAAGCGCAGCAGGATGCCGCCGGAGCCCTCGTTCTCCGTGTCGAAGGCGGCCTGCTGCCGGTCGAGCTCGGCGGTCAGGCGGGCCAGCTCGGCGCGGTCGCCGTCCAGCGAGGACCCGGCGAGGGCGGCGCTGCGCCCCTCGGCGGCGGTCACCGCGGCGACGGCGGCGTCCAGCTCGGCGCGCGCCGCGGTGACGACGCCGGCCTGCGCGTCGGCGGCGGCGCGGGCCTGCAGGTAGGCCTCGCCGGTGCCGGCGTCACCGGTGCCGCAGGTGCCGTCCAGCTCGCACTGCGCCTTGGCGTCCAGCTCACGCTGCAGCGTCACGGCCCCGTCGTAGGCGGCCTGCTTCTCGGTGACGCCGGCGCGGACGACCTCCAGGCCGGCGTCGGCCGCTCCCCCGCTGGCGACGACCGCCTCCTGCGCGGCGATGCGCTCGCGCAGCTCGGGCAGGCCGGCGAACCGGCTGTCGGACTCCAGCGCCAGGCGGTGCGCGTCAGCGGCCTCGGCCTGCATCGACACGATCTCGGCGTCGATCTCCTTGTGGAACACCTGCAGCGTCAGCGGCGTCGCCACCACGACGCCGAGCACCAGCGCCAGCCCGACGCGCGGCACCGCCATGGCCACGTTGCGCTTGAGGGACGGGTCGTGCGCCATGCCGACCATCAGCATGCGGTCGAGGTTGACCACGACCGTGCCCCAGGCCAGCCCCACCAGCACCGCCAGCGGCCACCAGACGCCCAGCGCCATGGCGACGGCGAACGCCGCGGAGACCGCGGCCAGCGCGCCCGTGCTCAGCAGGACGCCGCCCAGCGCCACGAACCGGGGCCGCGCCCCGGGTGCAGCGGCCAGCACGTCCGGCCGGGCGCCGGCCAGGACGGCCAGTCCGTCGCCGATCCGTCCTCGTCGTCGCTCGCTCATGCAGTGCCCCCCGGGCGGCGGGGATCGTGAGGGACCGCCGCCCACCGCCCTTATCGGCAGGCCGGTCGGGGCACCGGCACCGTGACCGATCTCGCTACCGCCGCCCGGGGTGTCTGCGGGTCAGCCGACGTCGCTGGTGTCGTCGGTGTCGGGGCCGCCGTCCACGCTGCCGGCGTCCTCCTCTCCCGTGTCGCCGTCGGAGCCGGTGTTGTCGTCCTCGTCGATGCCGCCGGTGCCGCGGTCCACGCCGTCGGCGTCCTCCTCGCCGCCGTCGACCCGGTCGGGGCTGCCGACCTCCTCCTCGTCGAACACGGCCGGGACGCTCTCCTCGTTCCGGTCGAGTTCGTCGTCGCCGCCGCAGCCGCTGAGCCCCAGGCCCGCGGCCAGCACGGCTCCGACGACCATCCGTGCACTCCTGCGCATGGTCTCCTCCTCCTGCGGTGCTGTCCTCCCTCCGGTTCCCGTCCGGTGAGGCGCAGCAGCGGCGACGGCGGGAGATGACACGGCTTCGACATGTGCGCGGGCCGGGTGGCCCTACCGGTCGCCGGGCGCCCGCCAGCTCGGGTCGCGGCCGGTGCGGCCCAGCAGCCGGTCCAGCACGGGCGCGTCGCCGGGCACCGGCACCACCGGCCCGAAGAGGCCGTCGGGCTCGGCGGCGGGGTCGTCGCGGGGACCCACGAACTCCAGGCACGCCTCGACCGCGGCGGGATCCGGCCGGTAGGGCTGCCCGGTGGCGACGGCGAGGTCCCAGCCGTGCACGAGCACCTCGTCCAGGGCCACCAGAGCCATGGCCGCAGCGGGCATCCGGACGCCGGCCACCTCGGTCTCGCCCTGCCGGGCCTCCGGTCGCCGCCAGGCGGCAGCCAGCCCCTCGAGCCGGGCCGGCAGCAGGGTGCGCCAGTCGGAGGCCAGGCGGGCCGCGTCCGCCGACGGGCCGCCGTCGAACGGGGCCTTCTCCGCGGCGAGGCGGAACGCCAGGGCCAGGGCGAGGAGGTGGTCGAGCAGGCCGGCCACCGGCATCCCGGGGCACGGGGTCGGATCGCCCAGCTGGTCGTCCCGCACGCCGGCGACCACCCGCGCCAGCTCGGTCGTCGTCGGCCCCAGGTCCACGGTCGTCGTCTCCATGCGGTTCAGACGCCCGGGGTCCCGGGATCTCATCGCGTGCGGCAGGCTGGTCCGGTGAGCGACCCCTTCGGCCTCCGCCGCTTCGTCGACGCCCAGACCCAGACCTACGACCAGGCGCTCGCGGAGCTCCGCGCGGGCCAGAAGCGCACCCACTGGATGTGGTTCGTCTTCCCGCAGATCGAGGGGCTGGGCCGCAGCGGCATGGCGCAGCGCTTCGCGATCTCCGGCCTGGACGAGGCGCGGGCCTACCTCGCCCACCCGGTGCTGGGCCGGCGGCTGGTCGAGTGCGCCCGCGCCCTCACCGCGCTGGACACCGCGGACCCCGTCGAGGTGATGGGCGGGGTCGACGCGCAGAAGCTGCGCTCCTCGATGACCCTGTTCGCGCACGCCGCCCCCGACCGGCCGGTGTTCCGCGAGGTGCTCGACCACTACTTCGGCGGGGTCGAGGACGACGCGACGACGGCCCGGCTCTGACCGTGGTGGGGACGGCGAGGGCGACGACGGTCACCGGAACGCAACCGCCGCCGGCGTGTGAGCGGGCGCGGCACCGGGCACGGCCCACCGGTGAGTGAGAACCAGAGCGGATCCGGTTACGTCGAGGCGGAGTACTCCCGCGACTCCAAGTACATCTCCGACCGCATCACCGCCGATGGCCTCGGCCCCTGGCCGGTCGAGCCGGGGCGCTACCGCCTCGTCGTCGCCCGGGCGTGCCCGTGGGCCAACCGGGCGGTCATCGTGCGCCGGCTGCTGGGCCTGGAGGACGCCATCTCGATGGGGCTGTGCGGGCCCACCCACGACGAGCGCAGCTGGACCTTCGACCTCGACCCCGGCGGCCGCGACCCGGTGCTGGGCTACGAGCGGCTGCAGGAGGCCTTCCTCGCCCGCGACCCGGGGTACTCGCGCGGCATCACGGTGCCGGCGATGGTCGACATCCCCAGCGGTGCCGTCGTCACCAACGACTTCCCGCAGATGACCCTCGACTTCTCCACCCAGTGGACCGCCCACCACCGGGCGGGCGCACCGGACCTCTACCCCGAGCACCTGCGGGACGAGATGGACGAGGTGATGGAGCGGGTCTACCAGGAGGTCAACAACGGCGTCTACCGGTGCGGGTTCTCCGGCTCGCAGCGCGCCTACGACCAGGCCTACGACCGGCTGTTCACCGCGCTGGACTGGCTCAGCGACCGGCTGGAGGACCGCCGCTTCCTGATGGGCGGGCAGGTCACGGAGGCCGACGTCCGGCTGTTCACCACCCTCGCGCGGTTCGACGCCGTCTACCACGGCCACTTCAAGTGCAACCGGCAGAAGCTCAGCGAGATGCCGGTGCTCTGGGCGTACGCGCGCGATCTGTTCCAGCTGCCCGGGTTCGGCGACACGATCGACTTCCCGCAGATCAAGGAGCACTACTACGTGGTCCACGCCGACATCAACCCGACGCAGATCATCCCGCAGGGCCCCGACACCTCCGGCTGGCTGATGCCGCACAACCGCGACCAGCTCAGCGACCGCCCGTGGGGCGACGGCACGCCGCCCGGCCCTCCGCCGGTCGACGAGCGGGTGCCCGCCGACCACGGTCCCGGGGGGCTCGGCCACCGCTGACCTGTGGACAACGCCGTCGCCGGTCCCCGCGACCTGCCACGGTGACGGGCATGACGACCTCTCCGCTCGCCGATGCCCGTGTCCGCTCCGCCGCCGAGCTCACCGACCGCTGGTCCACCCTGCTCGGCCCCGACGGGTTCGGTGCCCGCAGCCTCTGGCTGACCTGGTTCGACGCCGACGGCCGCCAACTGCCGGTCGTCGTCCCCGTGGACGACCTGCCGGCCCTCCCGGAGCCCGCTCTGCTGGTCGGGCTCCGGGAGGTGCACGGCTCGGTCGTCCACGACCAGCTCGGCGGCACCGGGCACCTGGCGTTGGCGCTGTGCCGGCCGGGCGAGCCGGATGTCACCGCGGAGGACGAGGCCTGGGCCCAGGAGCTGCGGTCGGTGCTCGACGACGACCTCGTCGCGGGCACCTGGAGCCTGCACGTGGCGGTCGCGGGCAGGGTGCTGCCGCTCGTCGAGGAGCCGTGCCGCTAGATCCGGTGGCGGGCGATCCACTGGGCGGCGATCACGGTGCGCTGGATCTCGTTGGTGCCCTCGCCGAGGATCATCAGCGGGGCGTCGCGGAAGTAGCGCTCGACGTCGAACTCCTTCGAGTAGCCGTAGCCCCCGTGCACCCGCATGGCGTCCAGCGCGACCTGCATCGCCGCCTCGGAGGCGAAGAGCTTCGCCATGCCGGCCTCCATGTCGGCGCGGGCGCCGCTGTCGAGCTTCTCGGCGGCGTCGGCGGTGAGCAGCCGGGCGGCCTGCACCTTGGTCGCCATGTCGGCGAGCAGGTTGCCGACCGACTGGTGCTTCCAGATGGGGACGCCGAAGGTCTCCCGCTCCTGGGCGTACCGGGTGGCGGCGGCCAGCGCCGCCTGCGCGACCCCGACGGCGCGGGCGGCGACCTGGACCCGGCCGACCTCGAGGCCGCGCATCATCTGCACCCAGCCGCGGCCGGGCTCCCCGCCGAGGACGGCGCCGGCCGGCACGCGCATGCCGTCGAAGCTCAGCTCGCAGGCCTCGACGCCGCGGTAGCCGAGCTTGGGGATCTTGGCCGAGATCTCCAGCCCCTCCCCCGGCTCGACCAGCAGCACGCTCATGCCGGTGTGCGGCGGGACGGCGTCGCGGTCGGTGCGGCAGAGCAGGCCGATCAGCCCGCTGTGCTGGGCGTTGGAGATCCAGGTCTTGCTGCCGGTGACGGCCCAGCCGTCGTCCGTGCGGACGGCGTGCGTGCGCATCGCCTGCAGGTCGCTGCCGCCGCCGGGCTCGGTGAGCGCCATGGTGGCCCGGACCTCGCCGGTGGCCATGCGGGGCAGGTAGCGGGCCCGCTGCTCGTCGGTGCCGACGGTCGCCAGCAGGTGGGAGATGACGGAGTGGCCGCCGATCGCGCCGGCCAGGCTCATCCAGCCCCGCGCCAGCTCCTCGGTGACGCGGGCGAAGCAGGCGGTGCTCACCGCGCTGCCGCCGTGCTCCTCGGGCACGAGCAGGCCGAACAGGCCGAGCGCCTTCATCTCCTCGATGAAGGCCTCGGGGTAGCGGTCCTCTGCCTCGAACTCGGCCACCCGCGGGCGCACCCGCCGGTCGACGAACTCGGCGGTGAGCGCGACGAACTCCTGCTCGTGGGCGGGGAGCGGGATCACGCGAGCGCCTTCAGCGTCTCGACCGCGCGCAGCCGCTCGCCGTGCTCCGCGGCCAGGGGCGTGACGTTCAGCGTCGTGACCCCGGCTTCGCGGAAGGCGGCGAGCCGCTCGGCGACGTGCCCGCGCGGCCCGACCAGCGCGACGCCGCGGACGAACTCCTCGGGCAGCGCCGCGGCCGCCTCGTCCTTGCGCCCGTCGAGGTAGAGGTCCTGCACCGTCGTCGCCTCGTCGGCGAAGCCGTAGCGCCCCGCCAGCTCGTTGTAGAAGTTCTTGCCGCGGGCACCCATCCCGCCGACGTAGAGCGCGAGCTTTGCGCGGACCCGGTCCAGCGCCGCCGCCTGCTCGTCGGCGTCCTCGCTGATCAGCAGCTGGCTGTCGGCGACGACCTGGAGCGGCCCGAGCTCCGGGTCCCGCCGCGCCGTCCCCTCCGCGAGGGCGTCGCCGAACGCCGCCGCGCTGCCCTCGGGGAGGAAGAACGCCGGCTGCCACCCCTCGAACAGCTCGGCGGCCATCGCGACGTTCTTCGGCCCGATGGCGGCCAGCAGCATCGGGATGCGCTCCCGCACCGGCTGGTTGATCAGCTTCAGCGGCTTCCCGAGACCGCTGCCACCGCGTTCGCGGGTCAACGGGATGTCGACGTGCGCCCCGTGGTGGTCGACCTTCTCCCGGCGCCACACCGCGCGGCAGACCTCCACGACCTCGCGGGTGGTGGCCAGCGGCGCGGTGTAGGGCACGCCGTGGAAGCCCTCGACCACCTGCGGCCCGGAGGCGCCGATGCCGAGGGTGAAGCGGCCACCGGAGAGGAAGTCCAGGCCGGCGGCGGTCATGGCCAGCAGCGTCGGCGTCCGGGAGTAGATGTTGAGGATGCCCGAGGCGATCTCCACCGTCGTCGTCCGCGCGGCCAGGTAGCCGAGGTGGCTCACGGCGTCGAAGGAGTAGGCCTCGGCGACGTAGACGGTGTCGAGGCCGGCCTTCTCGAAGTCGGCGATGACGGCCGTCGTGCGGTCGTAGCCGCCGTCGTAGGAGATGGGCATGCCGATGCGCACGAGGTGCTCCTGTCGCCGAGAGGTCGGGCCTCCCGCAACGTAGCGCTACCGGGGGACGGTCACCCAGCCCTCCGCCTCGCGCAGCGGGGCCTTCAGCACCTTGCCGCCGGCGTTGCGCGGCAGCGGGCCGTCGATGACGCGGACGAACTGCGGGCGCTTGAAGTCGGCCAGCCGCTCGCGGGCGAAGGCGGCCAGGCCCGCGACCAGCTCGCCGGCGTCCGTGCCCGGCTTCGGCAGGACGACGGCGCCGACCTTCTCCCCCATCACCGGGTCGGGGACGCCGACGACGGCGACCTCGAGGACGTCGGGGTGCTCGGCGAGGGCGTTCTCCACCTCGACGCTGTACACGTTCTCGCCGCCGCGGTTGATCATGTCCTTGGCGCGGTCGACGATCCGGACGACGCCGTCGGTGAGGGTCGCGAGGTCGCCGGTGTGCAACCAGCCGTCGACGAACGTCTCCGCGGTCCGCTCCGGGTCGTCCCAGTAGCCGGCGACGACGTTGGGGCCGCGCACCAGCAGCTCGCCGACGCCGGTGACCGGGTCGGGGCGGTCGAGGCGCACCTCGTTCACCGGGGTGGGGAACCCGACGGCGTCCGCTTGGGTCTCGGCGTACTCGTGCGGGAGGAAGGTGGCCAGCGCGCTCGTCTCGCTCAGGCCGAACCCGTTGCCGAGCCGGGCGTTCGGGAAGGCCTGGCGGAGGCGGTGCACCAGCTCCGGGGCGATGGGTGCGCCGCCGTAGCTGAGGGTGCGGACGGTGGAGACGTCCGTCGTCGCCAGCGCCGGGTGGCGCAGCACCAGCTCGTAGATGGTCGGGACGCTGGTGAGCAGCGTGATCCCGTGCTCGGGGATGGCCGTCAGGAAGGCCGTGGCATCGAACTTCGGCATCAGCACGCTCCTGCCACCGAGCGCGATCTGGGTGAGGAACTGGGAGTTGCAGCCGGTGACGTGGAACAGCGGGACGGAGATCAGCGTGGCGTGGGCTGCCTCCGGGTCGCGGCTGAGCTCGCGGCAGCGGATGACCGACTCGATGTTGCTGAGGAAGTTCTCGTGGGTGGTCATCGCGCCCTTGGGCCGGCCCGTGGTGCCGCTCGTGTAGAAGAGCGCGGCGACGTCGGTGTGCTGCGGATCGGGGACCTCCCCCGGCTCGCCGTCGGGCAGCGGCTCCCCGGGGCGGATCACCCGGCGGGCGCCGCAGTCGGCGAGGATGAAGCCGGCCTCGGCGGGGGCCAGCCGGGTGCTCATCGGGACGACGACGGCGCCGGCGAGCTGGGCGCCCCAGAAGGCGAGCACCCAGTCGACGCCGTTCGGCAGCTGGACCGCGACCCGGTCGCCGGTGGTGACGCCCGCGGCGCGGAGACCGCCGGCGACGCGCAGGGCTCGCTGCCACAGCTGGGCGTAGGTGAGCCGGCCGCCGTCGAGCTCGACGATGGCGGTGCGGTCGGCGTGCTGCCGGGCCTGGTCGGCCAGCACGCGGACGATGTTCCGGGGCAGGCCGGTGTAGCGGCGGACGCCGTCGGGGCCGACCTCGATGCCGCTCGTGTCGAAGGGGCTGGTGCCCGTCGTCTGCTCCGTGCTCATGCGTCCCCCGTCTGCGGCTGGTCCCGGCTGGGGGATTCTGCGCCGGTGAGCCAGGTCTCGTGCGCGGGGGCGGTCACCCGATCCGGCGGCCTGTCCACAGTTACGGAACCGGATGCGAGCGAACTCTGCGTAGTCTCCCGCTGTGCGTGAACTCCGCGGGGGCCTGGTCCGGACGACGCTCGGCTGCCTGGTGGCCGGGACCGTGCTGCTGACCGGGTGCTCGGAGAAGCAGGAAGCCAGCACGAGCCTGCCGACGACGCAGGCGGCGCCGACCACGGAGTCGCTCCCGCCCCTGGGTCCGGCCGACTTCCCGGTTCCCGCCGAGGCGCGCGAGAACACACCTGGGGCGGCCGTTGAGTTTGTTCGCTACTACGTGGCTCTCACGAAGCACCTAGCGATGACTGCCCAAGATCCGCAGCCGCTCCTCCGCCTCAGTGAAGACTGCCGCACCTGCAACCAGATCGCACAGGCCTTGGCGTCTGACGCCGCCGCCAACTACAGCTATGCCGAGTACACGTACCAATTCGACGAGTACGGGCCAGCTCTCATCAACGGCGACATGGCTGAAGTCGGCTTTGCTTATGTGCAAGGCCCCATCACCGCAATCGATGAAGCCGGGCAGGTCGTCCCGGAACGATCCGCAGCCACCCCTGAAACCCTGCAGTCAGGTGCGACGCTGCTCTGGAAAGACGACCTTCGGAGTTGGGTCATCACCGGATTGACGGTGGGTTGACGTGCGGCGACTGGTCCTAACGGTTGTCCTGCTTGTAGGACTTATCGTGGGCGGCGGATCGTCGGCCCTGGCCTGCGTAGGGCTCGACTGCGACGGTCCTGATGTATCGACTGGCCCTGGTTCTCTTACCGCGACATACCTCGAGCAGAGGCCGGGTGGTTCATGGGCGGCTTCCAACAGCGCTCCCCTCGACCATCCGTACACCTACCGGCTGTCCCGCCCGTGCGTCGTCAGCGACCGTGAGAGCGGTGGATGCCGGCCGAGCGACTTCTTTCAGTGCCCATCTGCGCCCGGCCGGGTCGTGGAGAACCTGGTTGCCGAGCAACGACGTCTGGCGCTGCCGGGAGCTGACGGCACGACAACCACCATCGACGGCTTTCCTACTGGCGGTGCGCCCGTTGGAACGCAAGTGGGTCCTTGGATCGTCGGGACGCGGGCCTGCATCGACATCACCGCGTTGAACCCGCCGCCGTCGCCCGACGAGGTGTTTCGCTATTTCCAGACCTTGCCGCTCCCGCAGCTCACGACCCGGCACCAGCCGCCCGGGAATGGCCTGACGGGATTGCCGGTCATCTTCTACACCGACTCCCCCACGACCCAGACCTTCACCGTCGACATCCGCGGCTTCACCGTCGTCATCGAGGCCACCGCCGAGCAGTTCACCTGGCACACCGGCGACGCGGCCGGCCAGATCAGGACGACCGACCCCGGTGCCCCGTACCCCGACCACACCATCGAGCACAGCTACCGCCCCGGCACCTACACCGCCCATCTCACCGTCACCTGGGGCGCTACCTTCACCGTCGACGGCAGCGCCGAGGCCGACGTCCCCGGGACCACCACCACCGACGGCCCACCCGTGACCTTCGACGTCCTCCAGGCCCGCACCGTTCTCACCAATCCCTACGACTGAGCTGCGGAGACTGTCGGTGGCCGGCTCTACGGTGCAGGTGTGTTCCCCGGTGAGCCGCCCCGCGCGCCAGAAGACGGCGTCCCGATCCCCTGGGTGCCCGACACGCACGCCCCCGGGCTGAGCGACCTGGAACTGGTCGCCGACATCTGGGCCGCCGACGCCCGCGAGGCCCGGCACGCCGCCGAGCGCGCGGAGGCGATCGCCGCGCTCGCCCGGCGCCGCTCCATCGACCGCGACCGCGACTTCGGCCCGCTCGGCGGTCCGGGGCTGGACAGCCGGCTCCGCCGATCCGAGGTGCTGGCCCAGGTCAGCGAGACCTTCGTGTCCGAGCTCGCGCAGATCCGCAACTGCTCGGAGGTCGAGGCCGAAGCCCTCGCCGTCGAATCGATCCTGCTCACCACCCTGCTGACGGGCACCTGGGACGCCCTCTACGCCGGCCGCATCGACGTGCGCAAGATGCGCGCCCTGGTCGACCTCCTGTCCACGGCCACGCCGGACGTCATCGCCCAGGTGGAACGCCGCGTCCTGCCCGACGCCGGCCGGCTCACCGTCGCCCAGCTGCGCGCCCGCGTGTGCCGAGCGCTGGCCCGCCTGGACGCCGACGCCCTGGACCAGCGCCGCAAGCAGGCCGCCCAGCGGGCCGACGTCACCACCCGCCGCACCGGCGACGGCATGAGCCAGCTCGTCGCCGACCTCCCCGTCCACGTCGCCGCCGCCTGCGCCGACGCCATCGACCAGTACGCCCGCCTGCTGCGTGCCGACGGCGACTCCCGCCCCATCGGCGTTCTGCGCGCCGCCGTCGCCGCCGACCTGATCCTGCGCCCCTGGGACACCTCCCGGCCGGCGGTCACCGCCGTCCTGACCATCCACGCCCCGCTGCCCTCGCTGCACGACCCCGACGACGACGGCAGCAGCCAGCCGGCCGCAGAGGTCGCCGGCGAGGTCGTCACCGCCGCGCAATGCCGGAAGATCCTGCACGAACTGGACATGCTCGGCGTCGGTGCTGCACCGGCTGGCGGGTGCGTGCAGGTGGCCATCGGCAACCCCCTCGACGGGCGGCTCGTCGCCGTCGCCACCCGCAGCCAGCTCCGCCGCGCCGCCGGGCACCGCCGCCGCTCCCGCAAGCGCGGGAAAAGCGCGACCAGCCGGTTCACCGCAGGAGACGAACGGCCCGAGAGCGGGCCGGGTCTCGGCCCACCAGCACCGACCACCGCCTACGCACCGACCGCCGCGCAACGCCGCTTCCTGCACGTCCGCGACCGGCACTGCCGCATGCCCGGCTGCCGACGACGCCCCGGACGCTGCGACATCGACCACGGCACCCCCCATGCCGAGGGCGGCCCCACCGACTGCTGGAACCTCTGCTGCCTGTGCCGCCGCCATCACCGCATCAAGACCTTCGCCCGCGGCTGGCGCTTCCACCTGCACAAAGACGGTCGCCTCACCGTCCGCACACCCAGCGGCGTCTCCCGCACCACCCGCCCACCCGGCGGGAGCCACGACCCCGAACCCGACCCACCCTGGCTCGACGAGCAAGCACCACCCGACCCGCAGCGCCGCTGACCGACGGGACCCACGCGTCCGGATCCGTTCCCAAGGCGTGCTCGTGCGAGGACAGTGGACACCGCCGCATCGCCCTTCGACGCCGCCCGCTCACCAGAGGAGCCGTCGCATGTACGCGCGTTCCACCACCATCGCCGGCAACCCCACCCAGGTCGAGCGGGGCATCGTCTACATCCGCACCCGCGTCCTCCCCGCCGTCATGGGCATGGACGGCTTCATCGGCCTGTCGATGCTCGCCGACCGGCACTCCGGCCGCTGCATCATCACCAGCGCCTGGGAGGACACCACCGCTCTCCGCCAGAGCGCCCCGCAGGTGAAGGCCATGCGGGCCCGGGCCAGCGACATCCTTGGCGGCCCGGCCGTGATCGACGAGTGGACGATCGGCGTCCTGCACCGCATGCATCCCGCGCCCGAGACCGCCTGCGCCCGCGTCACCTGGACCGAGGGGAAGCCCGAGCGGCTCGACGGGATGACCGAGGCCTTCGGCATGAGCATGGTGCCGCGCCTGGAAGACATCCCCGGTTTCTGCTCGGTGAGCGTGCTGGTCCAGCCCGAGACCGGCCGCGCCGTCACCGCCGTCACCTACGACTCGCGCGACGCCATGCAGGCGGCGATCGAGCACGCCACCGAACTGCGCCAGGCGTTCAGCCGCCGGACCGGCGCGCAGGTCGTCGAGGTCGCCACCTTCGACCTCGTCGTGGCCGAGCTGCGGGTGCCCGAGACGGTCTGATCGGCGACGGTCAGCGCGGCACCAGGGCACGCACCGGCGCCGTCACCGACCGGGAGCCGCCCGGCCACGTCGGCAGGAGCAGCATCTTCACCCCGGCACCCCCGGTGACGACGACGTGCACGTCGGACGGCGACGCCGCCACGCGCAGGTCCCCGGCCGCGTACCGCGCCAGTCCCGCGTGGAAGGCGAGCACCGGTGCCGAGCCCTGCAACAGCGCGCTGCCCTGCTCGAACAGGAACTCCGCGATCCGCGCGTACCCCCACCCGTGCACCGCCAGCAGCTCGGCCGGCTCCGGCGGCAGCAGCAGGAACTGCTCCCCCAGCGCGGCACGCCGGGGGTCGCCCGACGCCAGCGCGACCCCCGCCATCGCCGCCGCGGCCGGCCCCAGCACGGACGGCGGCTCCCGATAACCCTCCCCGGGCAGCGCCTCCACCACGCTCCCGACGCCGATGACCGTCACCGCGTCGACGTCCACCCCGAGCCCCCGGCGCTGCGCCAGCGACGGCAGCGGGCGCGCCGCCTCGGCGGTGCAGCACGTGTACTTCGCCGGCTGCCCGATCGTCGCCATGTCGGTCAGCCCGGCCGTCCCTCCCCCGATGCCCGCCAGCGCCATCGACACCGCCCGCCCGATGCAGGCGTTCGCCCGGTTACCGGTCCCCAGCCCGCCGGCACCCGACGTCATGCCCAGCCGCCTCGCCACCGGCCCGTGCACCAGCACCGCGACCGCCGGCGCCCCCGTCGTCGTCGACAGCCCCAGCAGGTTGAACGGTTCCTCGAGCGCCGCGCGGCACGCGGCCACCACCACCGGCAGCTCCCCGGGCCGGCACCCCGCGAGCACCGCGTACCAGGCCACCGAACGCACGGTCAGCGGGCCGAACAGCGGCGGCACCAGCCCGAGCTCCTCGTCGGGCGCCGTGACGCCGTCCAGCATCGCCCCGAGCCGAGCCCCGGTCGGCGGCACCACCGGCAGCCCGTCCCCGTGCCCCGCGGCCAGCAGGTCGGCCAGCACCGCCCCGGGGTCGGCATCGGCCCCGACCAGCGGCAGGTCCGCCGCGTTCACCACGGGCCCGCGGGATCCGGTCTCACGGCCGCTCCGGTACCGCGCGCGTGACCGCCGCCGTCGCGCCGAACGAGGGGATCCACGCCGAGTGCTTGCCTGCACCGCCCGCGACCAGGATGTGCAGCATGTCCGGGCCGGTGCTGACCGGGTAGAAGTCCCCCTCGGGCTCCACGCCCCAGTCCAAGAACTGGCGCTGGTTCTCCTCCGACACCTTGGACACCGGCACCCGCGCCTGCTCCCACAACCGCTCGCGCAGCGACTCCGCCGTCCACCCGTCGCGGTGCAGGGTCGCCGCGTGCTCCGGGCCCAGCACCAGGAAGTGCGGCCCCTTCACGTAGAGGTTGTTCGACCCCGTCTGCGCCATCGTGCCGGCGATCGTCATCAGCAGGCCCTCACCGGTCGTGCTGCCGTGGTCGTTGATGTTGTGCGGCCCCTCGCACGCCGCCACCGTCACCGTCGACTCCCCCGGCGCGAACCCGCGGCGCACCGAGAACGGCTCGAACGGGCTCTCCTCCTCGTTCTCGCCGAAGCACCACGTGTACTTCGCCGGCCCGCCCTGCGTCGACCGGTCCATCGAGCCGGGCCGCGCCCCGCCGACGTGGGTCGTCACCAGCTGCACCGCCCGGCCGATCACCGCATTGGCCCGGGTGCCCTGGCCGAAGCAGTTGGTGCCGCCGTTGATCCCCAGCGACGTCCGCACCGGACCGTTCACGATGACCAGCGGCGCGCACGGGTGGGTCGTGGCCAGCACGCCATGCAGGTTGTACTCCGGCGCCAGCAGCGCGCGGACGGCGGCGAGCACCACCGGCAGGTCGGCCGGCCGGCAGCCGGCCATCACCGCGTTCGCCGCGAAGCTCTCCCGCGTCGGCACGAGCCCCGACGGCGGCACCGGCCCGAGCTCCAGGTCGATGCCCTCCAACGCCTCCAGCGCCGCCGCGACCCGCTGCGGGGTCGGCGGCACCGTCGGCAGCCCGTCCCCCCAGCCGCGTTCCCACGCGACCTCGTGCCAGCTCTCCTCGGTCACCCCGGGGAGGTCGATGACCTCGGTCATGCGCTCCCCCGAGCCTCGTCGGCCAGCGGCAGCAGCGCGCCGGCCGCGGCCTCGATCCGCTCCGCGAGCTCCTGCTCGTTGAGCCCGCCGACGGGGTGCGGCACCACGATCACCCGCGGCGTCACCCGCCGGGCCTTGGCCTGCGCCTCGACCAGCGGCAGGAACGTCGAGGTCACCAGCAGCGGTGCCACGACGCCACGCTTCTCCAGTTCCACCGAGTCGTGGAGACTCCACGACGAGCACGAGCCCTAGTCACCGACCGCCACCAGCACCATCTTGTAGCGCTGCGACAGCCAGTCGATGAGGTCCTTGTCGGCCGCGGCGGAGGCGTTGGGCTTGCTGGCGAACCCGAGCTCGGGCAGCTGCCAGTGCTCCTGCAGCCGGCCACCCACCCCGCGGAGCAGCTCGGTGGCGTTCGGCTTGGAGTTGGAGAACAGCGCCACCTCGGTCCAGTCCGCGCCGCCGCCCACCGGGACGACGCCCTCGGCGTCGTCCGCCGGCACGCCGTAGGTCGGGTCGACGATCTGCAGCCCCGGCCCGGCCGCCGTCCGGAACGCGGCCACCACAGTCTCCCCCGCCGCGGTCCCGTCCTCGACCGCAGCCGCCACCGACTGCGCCGCGCCCGACCGCGCGTCACCCGCCACCACCACCGTGCCGGCTCCCGTGCGCACCCCGTCGGCGAGCAACCGCCCGGCGCCGTCGGCAGGCACCGACTCGACCAGCCCACCCGGGCCCCGGCGTCCCACGTACGGGAAGAGCCCGTCGGCGCCGAGCTCGCGCTCCCCACCGGGGGTGTCGACGACGACGCCCGCGAGCAGGCCCTCACCCCGCAGGGCGGTCACGCTCGCGCCGGTCAGCACCTCGACCCGGTCCGCGGCGGCCAGCCGGCGGGCGCGGTCGGCGTCCCACCGCGGCTCCCCCGGCACGAGCACGGTGACCGCGGACGCGACCTCGGCCAGCTCCAGCGCCTCCTCGGCGGTCCACTCGTCGTCGCCCACCACCACCACCGGGCGGCCGCGGAACAGGGGGCCGTCGCACCCGGCGCAGGTGGAGATCCCGCGGCCGACGAGCTCCTCCTCCCCGGGCAGGCCCAGCCGCCTCGCGCCCAGCCCGGTCGCCACGACCACGGCGCCCGCGGTCGCCGCGCCCCCGCTCGTCTCCAGCCGCGCCGGGGTGCCGGGCCGCACCCGGGTGACCTCGTCGAAGGCCATGACCACCCCGGCGGCCTCCGCCTCGGCGACCAGCCGCGACATCAGCCCGGCCGACCCGACGACCTGCCCCGGCCGCGGGTAGTCGTGCACCGAGGTCAGGTTGACCAGCTGCCCGCCCGGGGCCATCCGGTCGTAGGCCACCACCCGCAACCCGGCCGCGGCGGCCACCCGTGCCGCGGTCAGCCCGGCGACGCCGGCGCCGACGACGGCGACGTCCCAGTCGGTGCTCATGCGCTCACCAGCCCCCTCGAGATCGTCGGCCACAGCTCGTCGGCGCCGGCGTCGGCCAGCCGCCGCCCGAGCTCCCGGCCCCACGTCCGCTCGCTGCCGAACTCGTCCCGCCACGACCACAACCGCCGGCTGAGCTGGCCGAGCTCGTACTCCTTGGTCATCCCGATGGCACCGTGCGCCTGGTGCGCCGCGCGGGCCGCGACGGTCGCCGCCTCGCCGGTCACGGAAGCGGCCGCCGCCACGTCGAAGAAGCCGGGCTCCGGCCGCGCGTTGCGCGCCGCCACCTCGACGGCCAGCCGGGCCAGCTCCGCCTCCTCGGCGATCGTCACCAGGTGCGCCTGCACCGCCTGGAACCGGGCCACCGGCCGGCCGAACTGCTGCCGCTCACCGGTGTACCGGACGGTCAGCTCGCCCACCCGCTCCAGCGCCCCCGAGATCAGCGCCGCCCGGCCCAGCGCCCCGCGCAGCCGCAGCGCGTCGGGGTCCACGCCGGCCGGCGCCGCGGCGACCGCCTCGTCGCCGAGCGGCACGTCGTCCCAGGCCAGGGAGTCGCGGGGCTCCGCCGCGAGGTTGCGGCCCGGCTCCACCCGCGCCGCCTCCGTCGGTGCGCAGACGACGTGCCGCTGGCCGCCGACGGACGCCAGCAGCACCACCCGGCTGCTCCGGCCACCCCAGGGCACCCGCTGCACCCGCGCCGTCAGCCGCCACCGCCCCGGCCCGCCGGAGAGCTCGACGGCGTCACCCGGCCGGCCCACCGCCACCGACACCGGGCCTTCCGGCAGCTCCAGCCCCGCGGCGGCCAGCGCCCAGCCGGCCAGCAGCCCGCTCTCGGCCAGCGGCACCGGTGCGGCGAACCGTCCGGCCACGGCGAGCAGCGCGCACGCGTCGGCGACGTCCCCGCCCGGGCCACCGGCCTCCTCCGGCACCGACACGTAGGGGAACCCCGCCTCGGTCAGCGCCGACCAGAGCCGGTCGCTCCACCCGGTCGCCTCCGCCGCGACGACGTCCTCCGGGGTGCAGAGATCGCGCATCAGCCCCGCAGCCACCTCGGTCAGCATCGTGCTGTGCTCGCTCATGCCAGCCCCTTCGCGGCCACGGACCGCAGGATCTCGGTGGTGCCGCCGCGCAGCGTGTAGGACGGCGAGGTGAGCACGGCCTCGGCCAGCAGCCGCTGGAAGAGCGTGCCCGTGCTCTGGTCGACCTCGGTCTCGGCGGCGACCCGCAGCGCCTCCACCAGGTCCTGCTCGAACCGCGTGCCGACCTCCTTGACCAGCGCCGCCTCGATGACCGGCACCGCCCCGGCGTCCAGGGCGCGAGCCACCGACAGCGACAGCGCCCGGATCGCCCAGGCCCGGGCGGCCAGCCGCCCGATGACCGTCGCCTCGTCGTCGGCGACCGCTTTGCCGGCCCCCTCCCGCACGAACTCCCGCAGCACCGGGAACGTCGAGAGCCACCGGTCGGGCCCGCTGCGCTCGTAGGCCAGCTCGCTGGTGACCTGCTGCCAGCCCGAGCCGATCTCGCCGAGAACCATGTCGTCGGGGACGAAGACGTCCTCGAGGGCGACCTCGTTGAAGTGGTGCGATCCGTCGAGGTACGGGATCGGCGAGACCCGCACGCCGTCGGCGTGCAGGTCGACGATGAGCTGCGACAGCCCGGCGTGCTTCCGACCCTCCTCCATCGGGGAGGTGCGGCACAGCACGGCGAAGAAGTGGTTGCGGTGCGCCTCGCTGGTCCACACCTTGGTGCCGGTCACGGTCCAGCCGCCGTCGACCCTGGTCGCCCGGGTGCGCACCGAGGCGAGGTCGGAGCCGGAGTCGGGTTCGCTCATCCCGAGCGAGAAGTAGATCTCTCCCGCCGCGATGCCCGGCAGGAAGCGGCGGCGCTGCTCCTCGGTGCCGAAGTGCAGCAGCGCCGGGCCGGTCTGGCGGTCGGCCACGAAGTGCGCCCCGATCGGGGCGCCGGCGGCGAGGAGCTCCTCGGCGACGACGAAGCGCTCCACCGCGCTGCGGCCGTGCCCGCCGTACTCGGGCGGGATCGCCATGCCCACCCACCCGCGGGCGGCGAGCTTCCGGGAGAAGTCCGGGTCGTAGCGGCCGGCGAAGCCGAGCGCCGGCCGGTGGTCCTCGGGCAGTTCCGCGGCCAGGAAGTCGCGCACCTCGGCGCGCAACGACTCCTCGGCGGGGGTGAGGGGGGTGGCGCCGAACTGCATGGCCGGTCTCCTCCGGTCAGGGGTTGCCCGCCGGGCCGCCGGTGGTGCGGCGGCCCGGCGGGGCGTGCTCAGGCGGTCTCGCGCCGCCGCTGGGACCACATCTGCGTGGCCCGCTCGAAGTGCAGGGCGGCCTCCCAGCCGATCCCGGGCGGGCCGGACTCGGTGCGGAACGAGCGCGCCGCCTCGCGGGCGAGCTCGGGGTCCTTGGCGGCGCGGCCGGCGAGCTCCATCGCGAGGTCCTCGACCTGCTCGTCGGGCACCGCCTTCCACGCCATCCCGATCTCCGCGGCGCGGACCCCGTCGATCTCCTCGCTGAACAGCCCCATGGCCGCGGTCGCCTCGCGGCCCGCGGTGCGGGAGCTGATGGTGAAGTAGCCACCGCCCGGGTGCAGGCCGATGCGGAGGAAGCCGGCCAGCAGCCGCGCGGACTCGGAGACGATCCGCAGGTCGGTGGAGAGGGCCAGGTTGATGCCTGCGCCCACGGCGGCACCGCGGACGGCGGCGATCGTGGGCACCTGCAGCAGCCCCACCCGGCGGAACGCCTGGTAGACCGCGCCCAGCTCCTTGTAGGTCTTGTCCTCTGCCTGGTCGGAGCCGGCCGTCCAGCGGCGGCGGTCGGCGCCCGAGCAGAACATGCCGTCCTTGCCGCGCACGACCGCGGCACCGATGGCGGGGTCGCGGTCCACCTCGTCGCACAGCTCCGACAGCTGCATGCCCATCTCGGGCGTCAGGCCGTTCTTCACCTCGACGTTGTCGATGGTGAGGACGGCGATGCCGCCCTGCTTCTCCAGGTGTACCTGTCCCACGCGGGGGTCCTGCCTCTCTGTGTGAGTGGTGCTATTCGCCGAGCGGGGCGCGGTGGCCGGTGGTGCGCACCAGCACGTCGACGGCGGTCGCCCCACCGCCCTGCGCCCCGACGATCAGGGGGTTGACCTCGAACTCCGCCAGCCTGTCACCTCCGGCGACCGCGGCCTGCGACAACCGCACCACCGCGTCGACGGCGGCGGCGACGTCGGCCGGCGGCGCGCCGCGGAAGCCGGCGAGCAGCGGCCAGGCGCGCAGGCCGCGCAGCATCGACCAGGCGTGCTCCGGGGTCACCGGCGCCAGGCCGGAGGCGATGTCGCGGTAGAGCTCGGTGGTGATCCCGCCGAGCCCCACGGTGACCACCGGGGGGAAGCCGTCGCGGCCGGCGGTCGCGGCGAGGATCAGCTCGGTGCCGGGCGGGATGAGCTCCTGCACCTGCACGCCCTCGACGCCGGGCACGTGGTGCCGGCGGGCCGCCTCGACCAGCTCGGTGAAGACGCCGGCGGCCTCCTCGGCGGCCACGCCGACGCGCACGCCGCCGACCTCGCTCTTGTGCGCCAGGTCGCCGGCGGCCAGCTTGAGCACGCCGGGGCCGGGCAGCGCGGCGACCGCCTCGCGGGCCGCCTCCGGCGTCGTCACCAGCGTGGCGGCGGGCTGCGGGATGCCGATGGCGCGCAGCAGCTCCGGCCCGTCGACGACGTCGGCGTGCAGCAGCTCGCGGACCCGGGCGACGGGCACCTCGGGGGCGGGCGGCAGGGCGGGCGCCGCCCCGCGGTGCGCCGGCGGCGCCATGCGCGCCGCGGCGCGGACCACCCCGCCGACCGAGCCGAAGACCGGGATGCCCGCGTCGCGCAGCACGCGCCGCCCCTCGGTGGTCAGCTCCTGACCGGCGATCCATCCGACGAGCAGCGGCACCGGCAGCTTCGCGGCGGTGAGCACCAGGTCCTCGGCCAGCCGGGCCCCGGCGTCGCCGACCACCATCGTCACGAAGACGGCGATCGCGTCCACCGACGGGTCGTCGGCCACGATCCGGCAGACGTCGCCGAACGCGTGCGCCCCCCGGTTGAACAGCTGGGCGGTGACGTCGACCGGGTTGGCGAGTGCGCCGAACGCGGGGATCAGCGGGCGCAGCCGGTCCTGGGTGTCGGCGGAGAGCTCGGGCATCTCCAGGCCGAGGTCCTCGCACTGGTCGGCCGCGAGGCTGCCGGCCCCGCCGGAGGTGGTGACGACGGCGACCCGCCGCCCCTCCGAGCGCTTGCCGGTGGAGAGCAGCGCGGCCACCGAGAGCAGCTCGTCGATGTCGTGGACGAGCACCACACCGTGCTCCTCGGAGGTGAGCACGAAGGCGACGTCGTCTCCCAGCATGGACCCGGTGTGGCTGGCCACCGCCCGGCGCCCGGCGCTGGAGCGGCCCGACCGGAGCACCACCAGGTGCCGGCCCGTCTCGCGCGCCCGGCGGGCGAGCGCGGCGTAGGCCTGCCCGTCGTCGGTGGCCTCCACGTAGAGCATGAGCACCCGGATCGCCGGGTCCTCCAGCAGCTCCCGCGAGACCTCCAGCAGGTCCAGGTCGGCCTGGTTGCCGGTGCTCGCCCAGAACGACAGGCCCAGCCCCATGTCGGTGGCGAGGTCGAGCACCGAGCCGCCGACCGCCCCGCTCTGCCCGACGTAGGCGACGCCGCTGTCGGAGGTCAGCGGCCGGTCGGCCGCCGCGGTGAAGGTGGCGACCACGCCGGTGGGCGCGTAGAGGAAGCCCTGGCAGTTGGGGCCCAGCACCCGCACGCCGGTCTCCCGCGCCACCTCGGCCAGCCGCTGCTGCAGCGCCAACCCCTCCGGCCCCACCTCGGCGAAGCCGGAGGCGTAGACGACGGCGGCCGACGCGCCGACCGCGGCCGCCTGCCGGATCGCGTCCTCCACCCGGTCGGCGGCGACGAGCACGAGCACCAGGTCGACCGGCCCGGGGACGTCGGCCAGCGTCGGGTAGCACTTCTGCCCGACCAGCTCCTCGTAGTTCGGGTTCACCGGGTACAGCGCACCCGTGTACCCGTGCTCGACCAGGTAGCGCAGCGGCCGGGACATGAGGTTGTCGGTGCGCCCGGAGATGCCCAGCAGTGCGATCCCGCGCGGCCGCAGCAGGGCACCGAACCCACCGGGGCGGGCGTCTGTCGGCGATCCGGTCAACGAGATCCGCCTTTCGGGCGGGCGACGGGGTGGGCAGGACCAGCTAAGTTGACACCGACGTCAGTGTCAACAGCGCCCCGGGCGTTACGGGAGGGAGGCCCCTGGTGCAGCACCCCGGCTCCGCCGGGCCGGGCGCGATCCCGGCCTCCCCCGGCGCGACCCCGGCGGCGCCGGCCACCGAGCGCGGCCGCGCCATGCGGGTCCGGCTGCTCGCCGCCGCCCGTCAGGTCTTCGAGCGGGACGGCTTCCTCGACGCCCGCGTCACCGACATCTCCGCCGCGGCCGGCGTCGCGCACGGCAGCTTCTACACCTACTTCCGGTCCAAGACCGACGTGTTCCGGGCCCTGGTCGCCGCCACCATGGACGACCTCTACGCCTCCCTCGGCAGCGGGGCGGAGGCCGGCAGCGGCGCGGCCGACGGCGGCATCCGTGACCGCCCCGCGGACCCCGTCGCCGCGATCGAGCGGGCCAACCGCCGGTTCGTCGCGATGTACCGGGAGAACACCGCCCTCATGGCGCTGTTCGAGCAGGTCACCACCTTCGACCCCGAGGTGCGCGCGGTGCGGCAGGCGGCCCGCGAGCGGATGGTCGGCCGGGTCCGGCACAGCATCGAGCGCTACCAGGCCGACGGCCTCGTCGCCGCCGACCTGGACGCGGAGTACAGCGCCCACGCCCTCGTCGCCATGGTCAACGGCCTGGTGCACTACTGGCTCGTGCTCGGGGGGGACTTCGAGGAGGAGCGCCTGGTGGAGACGCTCACCCGGCTGTGGGCGCAGTCGCTGGGGCTGGCCACGACCCGCTGAACTCCCCTCGTCCCGGTCGGCCCCGGGCCACGTCGAGCCGCTCCATCCACCGTTGAGCCGCGTGCGGACGCGGCTCGACGTCGCGCGAAGCGGCTCGACCCGCGGGTGGGTGCTCGCCACCTCCCGTTGAGCGCTCGGTTCAGCCGGTGATGCGGGTGGCCAGCGTGCCGATGCCCTCGATGGTCACCGCGATGTCGTCCCCCCGCTGCAGCGACCCGACCCCGGCCGGCGTGCCGGTCAGCACCACGTCGCCGGGCAGCAGCGTCATCGCCTGGCTCACCCACGAGACGCACTCGGCGACGTCGCGCAGCATGTCCGCGGTCGTGCCGTCCTGGCGGACCTCGCCGTTGACGGTGGACCGCAGCGCCAGCGCGGAGGGGTCGAGGTCGGTCTCCACCCACGGCCCCAGCGGGCAGGCACCGTCGAAGCCCTTGCCACGGGTCCACTGCCCCTCGCGCTTCTGGACGTCGCGCATCGTGAGGTCGTTGGCCACCGTGTAGCCGAACACCACGGCGGCGACCTCCCCGGCCGCCACCGCCTTGCAGCGCCGGCCGATGACGACCGCGAGCTCGCCCTCGTAGTGCAGGTCGGAGGTGAGCGCCGGGTACTCGACCTCGGCGTCCGGGCCGACGACCGAGGTGGACGGCTTGAGGAAGACGATCGGCACCTCGGGGACCTCGTTGCCGAGCTCCTTCGCGTGCTCGGCGTAGTTCCGCCCGAACGCGACGACCTTGCTCGGCTCCACCGGCGCGAGCAGCCGCGCCTCCGCCAGCCGCAGCTGCTCGCCGGTCCGGCGCACCCCGTCGTAGGGCAGCCCCTCGAGGGCGTGCAGCACGGCGTCGTCGCCGTCGCCCTCGACGACGGCGTAGGAGGCGGCGCCGCCGGGAGCGGTCTCGTAGCGGGCGATGCGCATCAGATGGCCTTGACCAGGCCGCCGTCGACGAGCAGGTTCTGCCCGGTCAGGTAGGTGTTCGCGCCGGAGACGAGGAACGCCGCCACCCGGCCGAACTCCTCCGCCTCCCCGTAGCGGCCCAGCGGGATGGTCTTCTCCGACTGCGCCCGCACCTCCTCGATCGAGAGGCCGGTCTTCTCCGCCCGGGCGGCGTCCAGCGAGGCGACCCGGTCGGTGGCGATGCGCCCCGGACCGACGGTGTTGACCAGCACGCCCTCACCCGCGAACTCGATGGCCAGCGACTTGGCCAGGCCCACGACGGCGACCCGGTAGGTGTTGGACAGCAGCAGGTTCTCGATCGGCTGCTTGATCGACGACGACGTGACGACGGCGATGCGGCCCCAGCTCTGCTCGCGCATGTGCGGCAGCACGCCGCGGATCAGGCGCACCGTGCTCATGAGGTTCAGGTCGTGCGCCTGGTACCACTTCGCGTCGTCGACCGCGTCGAACCCGCCCGGCGGGGGGCCACCGGCGTTGGCGACCAGCACGTCCACGCCCCCGAGGCGGTCCCGCGTCTCGGCCAGCAGCCGCTCGACGTCGGCAGGGTCCGCGACGTCGGCCGGGCAGTGCTCGACCTGCGCCCCGGTCGCCTCGGCGATCTCGGCCGCGGTGCGCGCCAGCTGCTCCTCGCCCCGGCTGGAGATCATCACCCGAGCACCCTCGGCGGCCAGCTGGGTGGCGGTCGCCCGCCCCAGCCCCTTGCTCGCCGCGGTCACGAGCGCGGTACGACCGGTCAGCTGCAGGTCCATCGGTTCACTCCACAGGGTTCGAGAGGTCGCGGAAGCCCGCGATCGAGACGCCGGCGGTGTCGCCGGGCCGGATGTGCACGGCGCCGGGGGTGCCGGTCGAGATGACGTCGCCGGGCAGCAGGGTCATGACGCGCGAGTGGAAGGCCACCAGCCACCACGGCCGGAAGGTCATGTTGGAGACGACGTTGCGGCGGTGCACCTGCCCGTTGTGGATCGTGGCGACCTCGAGCGCGTCGACGTCGGCGACCTCGTCCACGGTGACCAGCTCCGGGCCGAAGCTGAAGAAGGTGTCGAAGCTCTTCGACCGGGTGAGGTACCGCGGGTTCTTCTCGAGGATGTCCTCGGCGGTCATGTCGACGACCGTGGTGAACCCGGCGACGACGCCCGGCGCGTCGGCCTCGTCGACGTCCTTGCACTCGCGGCCGATGACGACGCCGAGCTCCCCCTCGGCCGTGGTCCGCTGCGACTGCGGCGGGATCCGGATCACGTCGCCGGGCCCGATGATCGCGGTGTCCGGCTTCATGAACGACGCCGGCTCCGTCGACGGGGCCTTCTCGGACAGGTCCGCCGCGTGCTCGACGTAGTTCAGCCCGATCCCCCAGATCTTGCGGGGCCTCCGGTAGAGCGGCGCGTACGCCAGCTGCTCCTGCGGGATCGCCAGGTCGTCGAGCAGCCCCGCCGGGGCCCCGCCCACCCACTCCCGCAGCGGCTCCACCTGGCCCTGCTCCAGCAGCTCCTGCACCGTGCCCGGCCAGGTGGTGCCCAGGGCTTCGTTCACGGCCGTGAGGAGCACGGCGCCGGAGGGCCGGACCAGCGCCGCCGGTTCGGCGCCGTCGATCCGCAGGGAGGTGAGTCGCACAGGGGTGTCCCGTCTCTCGGGTGGTCGCCGGTCAGAGACCGACGGCCGCGATCAGGTCGTCGAGCTCGGCGAGGGTCACGTCGTCGACCGGCGGTGCCGGGAAGCGGGCGTGCGGCGAGCTGATCGCGCCGCGCCGGGCGAACACCTGCTTGCGGATGGTGACCCCGCCGACGCCCAGCTGGGCCTCGTAGCGGATCAGCGGCAGGTGCCGGAAGAAGTACTGCTGGGCCTCCGCGCGCTCACCGGCCACGAACTTCTCGTAGGTGCCCACGAGGACCTGCGGAAAGCCGAAACCGGTCATGATCCCGTCGGCCCCGCGCAGCAGCTCCTCGTACAGGTACACCCCGCCGAGGCCGCCGAAGATGCCCACCGGCGAGGTGACCGACTTCCGCACCGCGGTGATCTTCGGCAGCGTCGGCGTCTCCTCGAGCTTGAGGTACCGGCACCCCTCGATCTCGTCGAGCAGCCGCACCAGGAAGGGGGCCGGCATGGTGACGCCTGTGTTCACCGGCTCGTCCTGCACGACCACCGGCACCGAGACCGCCTCGGCCACCCGGCGGAAGTGCTCGAACACCAGGTCGAGGTTCTTCGTGCCGTCCGGGGGCGCGAGCATGACCGCCGCGGCACCGGCGTCCTCGGCCCGCCGCGCGTAGTCCAGCGCCATGTGCGTCGCGCGGGCCGACACCCCGGCGACGACCGGCACCCGGCCGGCGGTCGCCCCGACGTAGCGGCGGAGCACCCGCTCCCGCTCCTCGTCGAGGAGCTTGGCGGCCTCGCCCATGATCCCGAGGATGGTGAGGCCGTGGGCCCCGGCGCCGAGGTAGTCCTCGACCAGGGTGTCGATGCTCCCCTCGTCGACCGCACCGTCGTCGGTGAACGGGGTGAGGGTGATGGGCAGGACCCCCTGCAGGGAGGTCATCGCCGGGCACCCCGCGCGGACGCGCCCTGCGACGGGCTGGAACACTCGGTGATCGACATCACACGGTCACCGTAACGGTTCCTCGGGCGATGCTCAGGGCGGGTCCCACCGGGTGGACCCAGATCGGAGGATCCATGTCCGCGGCTCGCTTCGCCGTCGTCGGCGGCGGCATCATCGGGACGGCGGTGGCCCGGCGGCTCCTCCAGCTGCGCCCCGACGCGCAGGTCAGCGTCCTGGAGAAGGAGGACCGCCTAGCGGCCCACCAGACCGGGCGCAACAGCGGCGTCGTGCACGCCGGCCTCTACTACGAACCCGGGTCGCTCAAGGCGGTCCTCTGCCGCCGCGGCGTGGCGCTGCTCAAGGAGTTCTGCGCCGAGCACGACCTGGGCTACGACGAGATCGGCAAGGTCCTCGTCGCCCTCGACGACGCCGAGCGGCACCGGCTGGGCGCGATCGCCGAACGGGCCCGCGCCAACGGGGTCCCCGGCATCCGCATCATCGGCCGGGACGAGCTGGCCGAGCTCGAGCCGAACGTCACCGGCCTCGGCGGCCTGCACTCCCCCAGCACCGCGATCGTCGACTACGCGGGCATCACCCGGCAGCTGGCCGCCGACGCCACCGCCCGGGGGGCGACGATCCGCACCGGCTTCGCCGTCACCGACCTGCGGCACACCACGGGCGGCCCCGCCGAGGAGGTCGTCGTCCGCGGGAGCACCGGCGAGGAGCTCGTCGTCGACCGGGTCGTCCTCTGCGCCGGGCTGCAGGTCGACCGGCTGGCGCAACTGGCCGGAGACGGGGCGGCCCCGCGCATCGTCCCCTTCCGCGGGGAGTACTTCGCCCTCGTCCCCGGCAAGCGCGAGCTGGTCAACGGCCTCGTGTACCCGGTGCCCGACCCGCGGTACCCCTTCCTCGGGGTGCACCTGACCCCGCGGTTCGACGGCGAGGTCCTGGTCGGCCCCAACGCCGTCCTGGCGCTGGCGCGCGAGGGCTACCGCCGTCGCGACGTCAACCTGCGGGAGCTGGCCGAGACCGCTCGCTACGCCGGCTTCCGCCGGTTCGCCCGGCAGCACTGGCGCACCGGGGTCGCGGAGATGTACGGCTCGCTGAGCAAGCGGGCCTTCACCCGCGCCGCCCAGCGCTACGTGCCCGCGCTGACGGCGGCCGACCTGGTGCCCGCCGACGCGGGGATCCGCGCCCAGGCCCTCGAGCTCGACGGCAGCCTGGTCGACGACTTCCGCATCACCCGCACCGGCGCGGTCGTCGCCGTGCGCAACGCGCCCTCCCCGGCCGCCACGTCGTCCCTGGCCATCGCCGAGCACATCGTCGACGACCTCCTCGACCGCTCCGACGCGTGAGCGCGGCGCGGTGGGCCTGACCGCCGTGCGCGGGCGGCGGGGCCGCGGCCCGGCGAGCTCGACCGCGGCCGCGGTCGCCGCGGTGACCGTGACGACGGTCGGGGTGCTGCCGATCTACATGGTCGGCGTGCTGTGGGTGCAGATCCGCGAGGAGCTGGAGTTCGGCCCCTCCCTCCTCGGCGTCCTGGTGGCCTGCTTCTTCCTCGTCTCGGCGGTCTCGGCGCTCACCGCCGGCGTCGTGGTGCGCCGCTTCGGCACCTCGCCGGTGGTCCGGCTCTCCGCCCTCGTGGGCGGCCTGTCGATGCTCGCCGTCGCCCTGGCCGCGCAGCACACCGCCGTCCTGGTCGGGGCGCTGCTGGTCGCCGGCTGGGGCAACGGCGTCGGCCAGCCGGCGAGCAACGACCTGATCGCCCGGGCGGTGACCCCGGGCCGCCACGGCCTCGCCTACGGCACCAAGCAGGCGGCGATCCCGCTGGCGACCATGCTCGCCGGGGTCGCCGTCCCGCTCGTCGCCATCCCGCTGGGCTGGCGCACCGCCTTCGTGATCGGCAGCGTGCTGGCCGTGCTGGTGCTGCTCGGCGTCCCCGGGGGCGCGCGGCTGCCGGCCCGGGACGCCGCCCAGACCTCGGAGGCGGCCGGCCCGTTCCACCGGGCCGCCCTCGTCGTGCTCGCCGTCGGGCTCATGCTGGGCGCGGCCACGGGCAACGCGCTCGGGTCCTTCTTCGTCGCCACCGCCGTCGACTCCGGCATCGCCCCGGCGACCGCGGGGGTGCTCGCCGCGGTGGCCAGCGGCGCCGGCGCGGCGGCGCGGGTGGCGTTCGGCTGGCTGGCCGACCGGGTGCGCACGCGGTGGCTGCTGGTCGTCGCCGCGCAGATGTCGATCGGCGGGCTCGCCTACGCCCTGCTGGGCACCGGCGTCGAGGTCCTGGTGGCCGCGGGCGCGGTGATCGGCTACTGCACCGGCTGGGCCTGGGCGGGGCTCTCCACCTACTCGGTGACCCGCATGCACCCGGGCATGGCCGCCCGCGCCACCTCCATCACCCAGGGCGGGATGGGCGCCGGGGCGGCGCTCGGGCCGCTGGCGTTCGGCGTCGTCGTCACCTCCACCTCCTACGCGGTCGCCTGGTACGCCACCGCGGCCGTCTCGGTGGTCGCGGGCGCGGTGGTCGTCCAGGGCCGGCGCATGCTCGTGCACGACCGGCCGCAGCTCGTGGCGGCCCAGCGGCTGCGCCGTCAGGCCCGCCACGGCTGAGTAGCTTCACCCCATCGGGTCGCTGGGCAGCCGCCTCAGGACGTCGAGGGCCTCGGCCAGCGACTGCGGCACCTCGCCGGGCTCGTGACCGGCCGCCGCCAGGCCGCGCGCGGTCAGCTCGTGCCGGGCCAGCAGCCCGCTCGAGAGCAGCGGCGGTACCCCGCTCCCGGCGACGGTGTCCCGGGCCATCCGCACCTCGACCTGGCGCCGCCCGGCGTGCCCGACGTGGGTGGTCACGAGCATCGTGGCGAAGTCCCGGGTGGGGTAGCGGTCCAGCGTCTCCTCGACCATGGCGATCAGCGGCTCGACGACGTCCAGCTCCCGCGCGGCCAGCAGCGCCTCCACCCAGAGCCCCTCCATGCCCTTGACGACGACGCTGCGCAGCATCTTCAGCGCCGCGGCGGCCCCCACCTCGCCGCCGACGACGCCGGCCTTCAGCCCCACCCCGCGCAGCAGCTCCGCCGCCCGGGCCGCCTGCGGGCCGGCGAGCGAGATCGGGATGGCCGCGCCGTCGAGCCGGATGCCGCCGCCGGTCATCACGCCGTCGACCACCCGGTCGCCGCCGAGGGCCTCGGCGACGGCCCGCTTGTCGCCCGGCGCGGTGGAGTTCAGGTCGACGTAGAGCAGGTCGGGGCGCGTGCCGACGGCGCACTCCACCGCCGCCGCCACCGCCGTCGCCGGCGTGACCAGCGACAGCACGACGTCCCGGTCGGCGAAGGCGGCGAGGTCTCCGGCCGCGCGGGCACCGGTCCGCTCGATCGCCGCGCGCGCCGCCGGCCCGCGGGCGGGGTCCAGCAGGACCCGGTCGTGCACCAGCAGGTCGGCGCCCGCGGCGGCGACCGCCGCGCCGATCACCCGGCCCGCCTCGCCGAACCCGATCAGCCCCCAGCGCGGGCTCACCGCGCGGCCCGCTCGCCGGCCGGGGACTCGGTCAGCGCCGCGGTCACCCAGGAGCGGTCCAGGGTGCCCGCGGCGATCTGCCGGAACATCTCCTCCTCGGCGGCCAGCCGCTCCTCCCCGGCCCCGACCACCTCCGCGGCGCGCTCGTGCGGCACGACCACCACGCCGTCGCCGTCACCGACGACCAGGTCGCCGCAGCGCACCACCGCGCCACCGGCCTGCACCGGGCCGCGGAGCTCCCCCGGGCCGTCCTTGTACGGCCCGAGGTGGTTGATCCCCCGCGCGAACACCGGCACGGGGCCCTCTGCCAGCCCCTCGCGATCGCGGACGGCGCCGTCCACCACCAGCGCCGCCAGACCGCGCGCGGCGGCGTAGCGCGCCATGATCTCGCCCAGCACCGCCCGGTCCAGGGCACCACCGCCGTCGACGACGAGCACGTCGCCCGGCTCGGCGAGGTCCAGGGCGCGGTGGACCACGAGGTTGTCGCCCGGGCGCGTGCGCACGGTGAACGCCGGCCCGGCGACGCGCGGCCAGGAGGCGCCCGGCACCCAGTGCAGACCCGTCGCACCCTGGGCGCGCTCCATGCTGTCGGACAGGATGCTGGTGGGCAGCGCCCGGGCCCGGGCCAGCAGCGCGGGATCGGGCCGGGGACCCGGCGGGTGCAGCCGGCAGGTGCTCATCGGGGTGCTCCTCTCGTGGTGCGCGGGGCGCCGGAGGGGGTCCGGGCCGGGTGCGCCGGTCAGGTCGGGGAGTGCAGGTCGGGCACGGCCGCCGGCCGCCACGGGTGCCGCAGCGACGTCACCGGCAGGCCCCGGGACCGGCGGACGGTGCGGCGGGCCGAGCGGACCGTCAGCGCCGCCGCCAGGCTCAGCACCGCGGCGGTGGACCACGCCGCGCGGTAGGAGAAGGCCTGCGCCACGACGCCGAACAGCAGCGGCCCGCTCGCCGCGCCGAGGGACAGACCGGTCTGCACGAAGCCGGTCACCGAGGCCGCCGCCGTCCGGTTGTCGCGGATCACCGCGAAGTGGAACAACCCGGTCCAGGCCCAGCCGAGCAGGTAGGCGCCGAAGGACCCGGCGACGAACAGCGGCGTGGCGCCGGTGGCCAGCAGCAGGTAGGCGACCGAACCACCGGCCATCAGGTTGGCGATGAACAGGTAGCGGCTGCGGTCGGGGTACCGGTCGGCGAGCCATCCGAACCACACCCGGGCGCCGAGGCCGACCACCGAGCAGGCGGCGAACAGCAGGCCCGCGGCGCCCGGGCGGAGGCCGGCGGCGACGGCGGAGTCGACGAGGAACACCCCGGTGGAGGTCGCCGCCGCCGAGCCGAGGAACCCGCCCACGGTGAGCACGACCAGCCCCCGGCGGGGGATGCCCTTGTCCGGTCCGCGGTCCGCGGTCGCGGGGGCCCGGGACCGGGCGTCCCGGCCGGTGCCGACCGCCCACAGCAGCAGCCCGAGCGCCAGGCCGATCGCGGCGAGCACCGCCCAGCGCCAGCCCAGCACCAGCGCGATCCCGGGCACGGCCAGCCCGCCGAGCAGCGTCGCCGCCGGGATCGAGGACTGCTTGATCCCGAACGCCAGCCCCAGCCGTGCCTCGGTGACCAGCTCGGAGATGCCGAGGTTGGCCGAGGGCTGGGCGACGGCGTTGCCGAGGCCGCCGATCGCCAGCCCGACCATCAGCCAGGCCGCTGACTGGGCGAGCGCGATCACGCTGAGCGAGGCGATGGACAGCAGCGCCGCCAGCGCGGTGCCCCGGCGGGAGCCCAGCCGCTGCACCAGCCGGCCACCCGGCCGGGCCAGGGACCCGGAGACGGCGAAGAGGGTGGCGGCGGCCAGGCCGAAGACGCCGAGACCCACCCCGAGGTCGGCCCGGATCTGCACCGCGAGGGCGCCGACGAGGAAGGCCGGCAGCACGCCGAGCACCGAGACCGAGACGCCCTGCACCACGGCGCGACCGGAGGCGACCGGGACGGCGGCGGGTGCCGCCGGCCCGGTGGGGGCGGCGTCGGTCCCCTCAGCCACGGGCGGCGGCCCCCAGGGGCCGGCCCAGCTGGTCGCCGACGGCGACCAGCGCCGCGTGCGTCTCCCGGTCCAGCGGCACGCCGTCCGCCCGGCGACGCGCGCGCTCGGCGGCGGCGCGCTGGCCCGGCGTCCGCACCGGCAGCTCCTCGTCGACGGGGAGCAGCGCCCGCAGCTGGGCCAGCATCCGCCGCATCTCGCCCCGCATGCGGACGGGGTCACCCAGCCGCGCCGGGTCGAGCACGACGACGAGGTGGCTGGTGCCCGGCGGCCGGGGCTCGGACCGGAAGGTGAGGTTCCCGACCTCCGGGCCGAGGGGGCCGCCGGCGAGCACCGCGGTGAGCACCTCCACCAGCAGGCCCAGGCCGTAGCCCTTGTGGCTGGAGCGCTCGCGGTCGCTGCCCAGCGGCAGCAGGGCGCCCTTGCCCGGGAAGACCGCCGCGGGGTCGGTCGTCGGCCGGCCCTCGGCGGTCAGCCCCCAGCCCAGGGGCACGGGCAGCCCCTGCCGCAGCGCGATCTCGAACTTGCCGCCGGCCACCGCGGAGGTGGCCATGTCGAAGACCATCGGGTCCTCGCCGTCCACCGGCACCCCGAGAGCCAGCGGGTTGGTGCCGAAGTACGGCCGCCCGGTGCCCGTGGGGGCGACGATGGGACCGGTGTTCGTGGCCACCAGCCCGAGCAGGCCCTGGGTCGCGACGTCGTGGACGTAGGAGCCGCTCGCCCCGTGGTGGCTGCTGCGACGCACGTTGACCCAGCCGACGCCGTACCGCCGCGCCCGCGCCACCGCCTCGTCCAGCGCCAGCGCCGTGACCGGGTGGCCGAGCAGCCCCTGCCCGTCGACGAGCGCGACGGCCCCGCCGTCGGAGTGCACCACCGGCTCGCCGTCCGCGGCGATGGCCCCGGTGCCGATCATGGTCACGTAGGCGGGCAGCCGGGCGATGCCGTGCGAGTCGATGCCCGAGAGGTCGGCGTAGCCGAGCACGTGCGCCACCTCCCGGGCGTGCGCCGGGCGGACGCCGACGGACTCCAGGACCTCGACCGTCCAGGCCTCCAGCACCTCGGCCGGCACCCGGACGTCCGGCTCCGAGACCCCTCCCGCCGTCCCGCCCGCGCCGCCGGGTGCGGTCGCGTCGAACGCGGCGAGCACGGCATCGGCGACCTCGTCGGTGGAGGCCGGCGCGACGCCGGCCGGGGCGAGGTCGTAGGTCCAGGGGCCGTGCCGCAGCACGGTGTGCGTGGCCGCGCGCAGCCGGTCGCCCAGCGCCCGGGTCGTGTCGAAGTGCCGGAGCAGCGCGACCAGGGCGAGGAAGCCGCCGAGCGGATCGACCTGGCGGAGGCCGGCCCTTCGCGGCGCCGAGCCGTGCGCCGGTTCGAACAACCCCTGGCAGCGTCCGTGCGCCGGCGGGCCGGGGTGGATCGACGCCGACCCGCACAGCGCCGGCGAGCCGGCCCGGCCGGCGGCGAGATCGCTGAGGATGTCGCCGAGCAGCCCCTCGGTGACGATCACCGCGGGCACCTCCGCGCCCGAACCCAGCTCGAAGGCGGCGCGGTCGACGTAGCGGTGCTCGACGGGGACGCCGCGGCGGCCGGCGACCTCTGTGGCGACCTGCCGCCAGAGCCGACCGGTGGCGTAGAGGTTCGCCTTGTCCACCGACACCAGCCGGCCGCCACCCCGCTGCAGCAGCCGGTCGATGCCGAGCTCGACCACCTCGCTGATGCGCCCGGGGGTCAGCCGCAGCACGTCCGCGGCCTCGCCGCCGCCCTCGGAGTACGTGCGGTCGGCCGGCCCGGTGCCGTAGGAGCCGCCGATGAGGTTGCGGACGACGGTGAGCTCGCCGTCCTCGCCGAGCGGGATGTCGCGCACCGAGATGCGCAGGTCGTAGCGGGCCCTGAGCCGGTGCAGCGCGACCTCGGGTCGCGGGCAGACCTCGGGCGGGACGGCGGGGTCCTCCCCCACCGCGCCGAGCAGGATCGCGTCCGCGTCGTCGCAGGCGGCGAGCGTCTCGTCGGGCAGCACCTCGCCGGTGACGGCCGCGGCCTTCGCCCCGACCGGCCACGGCCCGGTGACCTCCACCAGGCCCCGCTCGGCCAGCCGGTGCAGCAGCCGGGTCGGCCCGTCGAGCACCTCCGCGCCGACGCCGTCCCCCGGCAGCAGCGCGATCCTGATCACCGCCGCACCAGCCGTCGCCCGACCGTGGTCAGGATGAGCTCGGCGTCGGCCTCCCCCACCGACCGCTCCAGGCCGGCCAGCCAGCCCGGCAGCGCCTGCTCCATCGTCGGGTGGTGCGCGTGCCCGAGGTCGCCGCCGAAGGCAAGCATGTCGTGGGGGTACACCTCGCCGAGCGTCGTCGAGGGCGGGCCGTCGGTGGTCAGGATGTCGGGCAGGATGCCGAGCTCCAGCACCACCCCGAGCCGGGCCAGCTCCGGCGCCGCGTCGTCGTCCCACTCGAGGAACGGCATCCGGGGGTGGTTGAACAGCATCCGGGTCACCCCCGCCGCCTTCGCCGCGCGGAACAGTGCCAGGGCCTGCGCGCAGGTGAGGTGGCCCGAGGCCAGCACGAGGTCGTGGGCGGCGACGACGTCGAGCACGTCCTGCCACGCGGGCAGCAGCGCACCGGCGTCGTCGACGACGTCGACCTGCCGGAACACCATGCCCCGGTGGACCGACCGGGCCGGGCTGGACGGCGAGGCGATGTGCGCCGGCGCCGACACCGTCGGCATCCACACCACCCGGCCGCCCAGCCGTGCCGCCACCTCGACCGCGTCCGGGTTGGCGCCCCCGACCGGTGAGTTGAGCACGATGCCGCCGTACACCTCGACGCCGGCCGCCTCCCCGCGCTGGGCGGCGAACACCGCCCGCTCGACGGTCGAGCCCTCGTGCGCCTTGAGCACGGCCAGGTCGACACCGACCGACCCGTGCGCGCCGACGACCTCGTGGTCGAAGCCGTGCCGCTCCACCAGGCTCGGCGCGCCGTGGACGTGCAGGTCGGCGACCCCGGAGATCACGACGCCACCCGCCCGGGGGCTCCCACCTCAGCGCTCCCCGGGACGGTCGGTGCCCGACGCGGTCGCGCCGGCCGTGGTGCCGCTCGGGGGCGTGGCGTCGCCGTCGGTTCCGCCGCCGCCCCCGGGGACCATCCCCTTGACCTTGCCGGCGACGTCGTCGCCCGCACGCCGGCGCATCACGAGGTGCACCGCGGTGCCGAGCACGCCGCACGCCAGGCCGACGGCGATCCACAGCGGCTCCATGACCAGCAGCGCGATCGCCGCGCCCAGGAAGAACACCCGCTCCGGCCAGCCGGCCGGCCCGATGAGCCACTTGCCGGTGACCACCGCGAGCGCACCGACCGCGAGCGAGGACGCGACGAACGCGATGGCGACCGTGCTCGCGCCGCCCTCGAAGAGCAGGCCGACGCCGTTGGGCGAGAGCACGAAGATGAACGGGACCAGGAACGCCGGCAGCGTGTACTTCCACGTCAGCCACATCGTGGGCACCGGTTTGCCGCCGGTGATCGCCGCGGCCGCGAACGGCGAGAGGGCCGTCGGCGGCGAGACCTCGCTGAGCACCGCGTAGTAGAAGATGAACATCGCCGCCGCGAACGGCTCGACGCCGACCTGCTGCAGCGCCGGCGAGATGATCACGAAGGAGATGATGAAGCTCGCCGTGACCGGCACCGCCAGGCCGAGCAGGATCACCACGATCGCCGAGAACAGCGCGGTGAGCACCAGGCTGCCGCCGGAGAAGTCGACGATGATGCCGGCCAGCCGCAGCGCCAGACCGGTGAGGGTCATGACGCCGACGATGATGCCGGCGACGGCCATGACCGGGATGACCGAGAGGGCACCGACCGCGCCCTGGCCGAGCGCGTGCCAGACCCGCTTCGGCGTCATCCAGTGCTCGCGGTCCAGCCAGCTCAGCAGGAAGGCCAGGACCGTGGCGTACACGACGGCGCGGAAGGGCGTGTAACCCAGGGCGAGGAAGAAGACGATCGCGGCCAGCGAGCTGAAGTGGTACCCGAACCGGAGCAGCAGCCGCCACGCCGACTTCTCCTCCACCTCGACCTGGTGCGTGCCGTGCCGGCGGGCGTCGAACTCGATCGCGAGGACGATGCCGAGGTAGTACAGGATCGTCGGGATCGTCGCCCAGATCAGCACCTCGAGGTAGGAGACGTTGAGCAGCTCGGCGATGATGAACGCCGCGGCACCCAGCGTCGGGGGCGACATGATCGCGCCGATGCCGGCCGCGGCGAGCACACCGCCACCGGCCTCCGCCGGGTAGCCGGCCTTGCGCAGCAGCGGCCAGCCGAAGCCACCGAGGGTCACCGTCGTCGCGACGCCCGAGCCCGACACCGTGCCGAGCAGGAAGCCCGAGAGCGTGACGGTGCGGCCCGGACCGGCCTTCGACTGACCGAAGGCGGCGAAGGACAGGTCGATGAAGAACTTCGTGGCACCGGAGGCCGCCAGGACGGCGCCGTAGATGGTGAACAGGATGATGTAGGTCGCGGCGACCTCCAGCGGTACGCCGAAGATCCCCTGGGTGCCCATCACGTTGTGGCCGATGAGCCGCGTCCACTGGAAGTCGGCGGTCGTGAACGGGCTCGGCATCGCCGAGCCGAAGTAGGCCATGGCCAGGAAGCCGAGCACCACGAGCGGCACCAGCAGACCGACGGTGCGGCGCGCGGCTTCCAGGATCAGGACCACCAGCAGGGTGCCGACGACGAGGTCCATGTCGGTCGGGGTGATCGCCCGGCGGAAGAAGCCCTGCCAGTCGTAGACCATGTAGAGGCCCGGCACCAGCGACACGAACGCCAGCAGCCAGTCGAGGACGTTGGGGTGGTCGGCCCTGCCCTTGAGCTTGTCCTTGTCCGACCGGCCCCAGCCGCGGTAGGTCAGGAACGTCAGGAAGAGCCCGATGCTGAGGAACAAGGGCAGGTAGACCTGCCGCGGCATCGGGTTGAACACCCAGTACAGGGCGAAGGCGGACAGCCCGACACCCACGACCGCCACCACGTGGCCGGGGATCCCGGTGAGGTGGCGCGCCGGCTTCTCCGCTTCGAACTCGGCGAGCAGCGCCTCCTCGTCGATGGCCTCGTCGTCGACGTCGCGACGCCGGTTCAGGCTCTTGTCGATGGTGGAGGCGTCCTCGTCCCCGCGCTCGGCACCCGGGCTCGACGGAGGTGCGCCGGGGACGTCGCCCGGCGGGTCGTCGGCGACGCGGGTGGCCCCGGCGGTCGTCCCCGGCCCGGCCTGCCGATGCGTGAGTCGTCGGAGATTCATCGGTTCTCCTCGATGTCGAGAATCACGGTGGGGTCGTCGGTGACGACGAGCTGCCAGATCGGGACCGGCTCGGCGCCGGGCACGTGGAGCGTCCGCTCGCCCAGGTCGGTGGCGGCGATGTTGAGCTCGTCGAAGACCGCCGGCCGGGCCGGGTCGGGCGGGACCACGTACGCCAGGCGGTCGCGGGGTGGGGCGGGGCGGGGCGGGCCGGGCACGGCGTAGTACTCCTCGAGCACCGCGACCTGCTCCGCAGCCAGTTCCACCAGCTGGAACCTGCCGTCGGGGAGCACACGGTAGCGCTCCTCGGCGAGCGTCCGGTAGATGCTGTTGCGGTAGCCGACGGCGAACGTGTCGCCGTCCAGCGGGACGCGGGCGATCTCCGCGCCGTCGGGCGCGCGCACGGTGACCGCCCGCGTCCCGTCCCCCACCGCGACGGGCCCGCCCTCGGCCGTCGCGACCGCGACCGCGACCCCCGCCGCCGTCACGGTGACGAGCACCGCGACGACGGCGAGGACGAGGTGGCGTGCCACGAGCGGGCGTCGGGAGGGCCCGGGGTCGCCGGGGCCGGAGAGCTCTCCGGCACCCGGCAGCGCACGGGTCGGGCCGCCGGTCAGCCGACCGAGTCGAAGTAGGCCTGCGCGCCGGGGCAGGTCTCGATGAACCCGACCTCGTCGGCGGTCTCCGCGTTCAGCTCCTCGGCCGCCGGGTGCACGGTGAGCAGCTGCTCCTTGTTCTCGAAGATCGTGCGGGTGATCTCCTCCTGGAGGGCCTCGTCCATGTCGGAGCGGACGACGAGGATGTTCGGCGACACCACGTTGGGCACCGCCTCGTCCTGGCCCTCGTAGGTACCGGCCGGGATGTCCTCGGCGAAGTAGAAGTCGCCGTACTGCTCGGCGAGCGGGTCGGCGTACTCGCCCGTGGGGATGAGCACCAGGTCGCTGGTGCTCGCCAGGTCGACGATCGCACCGGTGGGCAGGCCGCCGGACCAGGCGCCGGCGTCCACCGTGCCGTCCTGGATGGCGGCCACCGTCTCGGCGACGCCGAGCTGGACCCGCTCGATGTCGGCCTGCGGGTCGATCCCGGCGGCCTCCATGATCCGGTCGGCGGTGACCTCGGAGGCCGAGCCGACGGCGCCGGGCGAGACGCGCTTGCCCGCCAGGTCCTCGATCGAGGTGATCCCCGTGTCGGCGGTCGTGAAGAAGTGGACGAAGTTGTTGTACGTGTTGCCCAGCGAGCAGATGTCCAGCGGCTCGGTGAAGGTGTTCTCCCCGTTCGCTGCGTCGGACACGACGTCGCCGAGCGCCAGGGCCATCTGGGCCTGATCGGTCTCGAGCAGCTTCATGTTGTCGACGGAGGCGTTCGTCTCCTGGACGGTGACCGTCAGGCCGGGGATCTCCGAGCTCAGCACGTTGGCCATGCCACCGCCGTAGGGGTAGTACACGCCGCCGGTGCCGCCGGTGGCGAAGGTGAGCTGCTCGTTGAACGTCTGCGCCTCACCCTCGCCGCCGCCGGAGGCCGTGTCGTCGGCCGAGTCGCCGCCGCACGCCGTGAGTGCCAGCGTGGTCGCCGCCCCCAGGGAGAGGAGGAGCCGCGACCGCTTGCCGGAGTGGGGGCCGGGAGTCGGGAGCATCGTGTGCCTTCCTGTCGGTGCCGACCCGGCGGTGGCCGGGGCACCGGATGCGGGACCTCCCGCATGCCGGCCCACCCGCTGCCGGAGGGGGCGTCAGCAACATGCTGTTGATGAGATCACAGGAGTGAAGCAGCTCACATTCGGCAGTGTCTACTGTTTACAGTGTCACGGGACGATGACATTTCCGAGCGTCGCGTGGAGGCCGGCCGATGTCCGACGCACTGCCCATCGCCGCCCTGCCCCTCCGCGAGCACGTGTACGAACGCCTCCAGGAGCTGCTCATCAGCAGGTCCCTGGCACCCGGCGACCACCTCGTCGAGGAGCGCCTCGCCGCGCAGCTCGGCGTCAGCCGCGGGCCGGTGCGCGAGGCGCTGCAGCGGCTGCACCGGGACGGCTGGATCACGCTGCGCCCCCGGCAGGGCGCGTTCGTCAACAAGCCCACCCGGCAGCAGGTCCACGAGTTCTTCGAGGCCCGCCAGCTGGTCGAGCGCGAGGCGGCGCACCTGGCCGCGGTGCGCCGCACCCCCGAGGACGCCGCCGAGCTGCTGAGGATCTGCGACCGCGCGGACGCCGACTGGCGGCGGGGAGTGCCCTCCCAGGAGATGGCGGCGCACACGGCGAGCTTCCACCGGGCGGTGCTCGTACACGCCCGCAACCACCTCCTGCTCCAGTTCGGCGAGCAGCTCTCCCACCGCAGCCGCTGGTTCTTCGCCCCCCTGGTCTCCTCCATCGCGCCGCGCGCCTGGCACGAGCACCGCCAGGTGGCCGAGCTGATCGCCGCGGGCGAGGCTGCCCGTGCGGCCGAGGCGATGCACCGGCACGTCGCGCTGTCGCGGAACTCCTACCTGGAGATCCACCCCGACGGCGACGTGCACGAGGCCGACCTCACCCCGGTGACCGCCACCGGAGCGCGCCCGGCCGACCCCGGCCGGTGACCGTCCCACCCCTCCTACGGAAGCAGGCCCCATGGCAACCACCCGTGTCGTCCTCGTCACCGGCTCCTCCAGCGGCATCGGCCGCGCCTGCGTCGCCGCCTTCCTCGCGCAGGGGGCGCGGGTGATCGCCGCCGCCCGGCGCACCGACCGGCTCGAGGAGCTGCAGGCCGAGCACGGGGACGCCGTCCTCCCGGTGGCGCTCGACGTGCGCGACCGGGCGCAGGTCGCCGAGGTGATCGGCTCGCTGCCCGACGGCTGGTCGCCGATCGACGTGCTGGTCAACAACGCCGGCCTGGCCCTGGGGAAGACGCCGCTGCACGAGGACGACCCGGACGACTGGGACCGGATGCTCGACACCAACGTCCGCGGGCTGCTGAACGTCTCGGGCGCCGTGCTGCCCGGCATGGTCGAGCGCGGTTCGGGCCACGTCATCAACATCGGGTCGAACGCCGGGCGCGAGGTCTACCCGGGCGGCGCCGTCTACTGCGCCACCAAGGCCGCCGTCGAGCGGATCACCCGGGGCATGCGCATGGACGTGCTGGGCAGCGGTGTCAAGATCAGCCAGGTCGACCCGGGCATGGTCGAGACCGAGTTCTCCGAGGTGCGCTTCCACGGCGACAAGGCGGCCGCGGCCTCGGTGTACGAGGGCGTCACGCCGCTGGCGGCCGCCGACATCGCCGACGTCGTCACCTGGGTGGCCGGCCAGCCGCCGCACGTGGTGATCGCCGACGTCCTCGTCTACCCGCTCGACCAGGCCGGCTCCGGCAAGATCGCCCGCCGGAAGTGAGCCCGCGCTGAGCCGCGGCGGGCGCACCGCGCCGGTCACCCGCCGCCGGGACTTCCCCGGCTGGCGCATGGTCTGGGCGCTCGCCGTCACCGAGACGGTCTCCTACGGCGTCCTCTACTACTCCTTCGCCGTCTTCCTCGTGCCGATGCGCGAGGAGCTGGACGCCTCCACCGCCCAGCTCTCGGGGGCGCTGACGCTGTCGCTCGCCCTGAGCGGGCTGGGCGCGGTCGTCGTCGGGCGGTGGCTGGACCGGTGGGGTGCGCGATGGGTGATGACCACCGGCAGCCTGCTGGGCGGCGCCTCGGTGCTCGCGTGGTCCCAGGCGCAGGACCTCCCGCAGCTGTACCTGGCGTTCGCCGGCATCGGGGTGGCCAGCGCCGCGGTGCTGTACGAGCCGGCGTACGCGGTCATCAACACCTGGTTCCGGCGGGACCGGCCGCGTGCCCTGCTGACGCTCACGGTGGTCGCCGGGTTCGCCTCGACGATCTTCCTGCCCACCTCCCAGCTCCTCATCGAGGGCGTGGGCTGGCGGCCGGCGCTGGTCGTCCTCGCCGCCGCCGTGGCGGCGTGCGCGCTGCCGCACGCGCTGGTGCTGCGCCGGTCGCCGGCCGACCTGGGCCTGCTGCCCGACGGTCGTGCGCACGACGACGCACCGCCCGCCCCCGCGCCGGCCGCGGCCGACGTCGACCTGTCGCCGTACCGCGGCCCGGGCGCCGCGTACCGGCGGCCCGCGGTGCGCTGGCTGACGCTGGCCGCCGCCCTGCAGATGGTGGCCAACGCGGCCGTGGCCGTGTTCCTCGTGGCCTACCTGCTCGAGGCCGGCGCACCCGCCGGGCTGGCCGCGGTGGCGGCCGGCGGGCTGGGCGCGCTGTCGGTGACCGGGCGGGTCGTCCTGACGGTGCTCGCCGCGCGGGTGGGGATCGGCCACGTGACGGCGGCGATGGTCCTCGGTCAGGCCGTCGGCGTCGCCGCGCTCTTCCTGCTGCCCCAGCCGGCGGCCACCGTGGTCTTCGTGCTGCTCTTCGGCGTCGGCTTCGGCGTCCTCAACATCGCCCGGCCCGCCCTGCTGGGGCAGTCCGTGCCCCAGCCGGTGTTCGCAGCCGTGTCGGGTCAGCAGGCGCTGGCGGTCCAGTTCGGCCGCGTCGTCGCGCCCGTCGCCGTGGGAGCGCTGATCACGACGGTGGGCTACGGCGCCGGGTTCACCGCGATCGCCGGCTGCGTGCTGGCCGCCGCCGTCCTGCTCGTCCTCTCCGACCGCGCGGCCGCCTCGTCGTAGGCGCCGCGGGTCAGGCGGGTGGGCCGGCGTGCGGCTCGCCGGCGGGGTGGTGCGGCCGGCCGGTCGCCGCCCGGATCGCGTCGTCGTCCAGCCCCACCGAGCGCAGCACCGGGTCGGAGTGCTCCCCGAGCGCGGGGGCCCCCGGGAGGTCCGGCGCACCGCTGCGGGAGAAGGTCCACGGCAGGCGGGCGTGCACGAGCGGCCCCTCGGTGGGGTGCTCGACGTCCTCGAACAGGCCCACCGCCGCGAGGTGCTCGTCGGCGAAGAGGTCCTCGATCGTGTGCACCGGCATCGCGGGGATCGCCTGCGCGCGCAGCAGCTCGATCCACTCGCCGGTCGTCCGCCGGGCGACCGCCTCCTCGACCAGCGCGTAGAGCTCGTCGATCCGCTTCGTCCGCCCCCGGATGCTGTGCAGCTCGGGATCGTCCGCGAGGTCCGGCCGGTCGATCAGCCGGAAGAAGGTGCGCCACTGGCCGTCGGTGTAGAGCAGCACCGAGATCGTGCCGTCGGCGGTGCGGTAGGGCTTGCGGTAGGGCGAGGCGGTGCGTGCGTACCCGGTGCCGCCGGTGCGCCCGGCGTAGACCCGCTGCCCCTGCTGCTCCATGAGCAGGAACGTCGCCATCGACTCGAACATCGGCACCTCGACCGCCTGGCCCTCGCCCGAGACGTCCCGCTCGTGCAGCGCGGCGAGGATCGCGGCCAGCGCCATGACGCCGACGGTCTTGTCCACCACCTGCGTCTTCACGTACTGCGGCTCCCCCGCGCCGCCCTGCACCGCCGCGATCCCCGAGACGCCCTGGACGACGTCGTCGTAGGCGGGCTCGTCCCGGTACGGGCCGGCCGAGCCGTAGCCGACGGCATGGCAGTACACCAGCCTCGGGTTGCGGGCCCGCACCGTGCCCGGGTCGATGCGCAGCTTGCGCATCGCGCCCGGGCGCATGTTGTGCAGGAAGACGTCGGCGGTGCCGACCAGCCGGTCCAGGGCGTCCCGGCCGGCCGCCGTCGCCAGGTCGAGGACGACGGACTCCTTGCCCCGGTTGAAGGTGAGGAAGGCCGGGCCCAGGCCGGAGCGCCGGTCGTCGGCCACGTACCGGATGATGTCGCCCTCGGGCGGCTCCACCTTGATCACCCGGGCGCCCATCTGCGCCATCAGCTCGGCGCAGTAGGGGCCGAGGAAGGTGGACGTCAGGTCCAGGACGGTGACGTCGGCCAGCGGGCCCCGCCCGGCGGACACCCGCTCAGACCGCCCGGGTGAGCGCCGGCCAGAACTCGTCCGGCCCACCGGCCAGCAGCCCCGACGCCAGCACCCGCGACCACACCAGCTCGCTGCCGGCCTCGTCCCGCCACGACCACAGCCGCCGGGTGAGGTGGTGCAGCTTGTGCTCCTGGGTGAACCCGATCGCCCCGTGCACCTGGTGCGCCAGCCGCGCCACCACCTCGACGGCGGCACCGGCCCGCACCTTCGCCGCCGCGGCGGCCAGCACGACGTTCTCACCCCGGTCCAGCGACTGCACCGCGGCGTCGGTCAGCGCCGTCACCGCCGTCACCTCACCGGCCATCTCCGCGAGCTCCATCTGGATGGCCTGGAACTTGCCCAGCGGACGGCCGAACTGGTGCCGCTCCCCCGCGTACTGCACGGTCCACGCCAGCACCTGCTCCAGCGCCGCCGCCAGCTGCACCGCGCGCGCCAGCGCGTACCGGGCGCGGAGCTCCTGCGCCTGGACCTCGGTCAGCAGCGCACCGGCGGTCCCGACCTGGTCCAGCACCAGCGACCCGCGCGGCTCACCGGCCAGGTTGAACGCGTCGGTCGCCGGCAGCGACGACGCATCGACCAGCGCGAGCACGGAACCCTCGATCCCCGCCGGGGCCGGCGCCAGGACGACGACGCGCCGCGCCGCTCCCGCCCACGCCACGTCGGTCACCGTGCCGTTGAGCGTGAACCGCCCCGGCCCGTCACCGTCGTCGACCGGGTGGACGGTCACCGAGTCCGCGATCGCGAAGGTCGTCGGCTCCTCCGGCGAGGGCAGCTCGAGGTCCGCGGCGAGCAGCGCCGGCCCCGCCACCAGCAGCTGCTCGGCGACCGGCACCGCCGCGGCACCGGCGGCGAGGGTGCGCACGATCGCCACCGCGTCGGCCAGCTCGCCACCCGAGCCACCGGCCTCCTCGGGCAGCCCGACCCCGGTCAGCCCGGCATCGGCCAGCGTCGACCACAGCCCGGCGTCCCAGCGCCGGTCCGCCGTCAGCACGAACGGTTCGAAGCCGCTCAGGATGTCCCTGACGGTCTCGATCACCAGGTCCTGGTCGGACATCAGCGCAGCCCCAATCCACGAGCCACGATCCCGCGAAGGATCTCGTTGGTCCCACCGCGCAGCGTGAAGCCCGGCTGGTGCAGCTGCGCCTCCGCCAGCGCCCGGGCCAGCGGGTCCGGCGAGTCCAGCGACGGGGTCACGTCGACGACCTTCCGGATCTCCTCGATGACGTCCGCCTCGAAGGTCGTCCCCACGTCCTTGACCAGCGCCGCCGGGATGTTGGGCAGCTCCCCGCGGTCCAGCGCCGCCGCGATCCGCAGCGACATCTGCCGCAGCGCCAGCAGCCGCGCCGAGAGGCGGCCGAGCACGGCCAGCTGCCCGGCATCTCCCGTCTCGGCGACCCGGCGCCCGAACTCGGCGACGAGGGGATATGTCGACAGGAACCGCTCGGGTCCCGACCGCTCGAACGCCAGCTCGGCCGTCACCTGGTGCCAGCCGTTGCCCTCGTCGCCCAGGAGCATGTCGCCGGGGACGACGACGTCCTCGAACACCACCTCGTTGAAGTGGTGGCCGCCGTCGAGGATGCGGATCGGGTTGATCGTGATGCCCGGCAGCGACAGGTCGATCAGCAGCTGCGACATGCCGGCGTGCCGGCTGGCGGGGTCCGCCGGCGAGGTGCGCACCAGCACGATCCCGTAGTGCGAGTGGTGCGCGTTCGACGTCCACACCTTCGCGCCGTTGACCACCCAGTCGCCGTCGCCGTTGCGGGTGGCCTTCGTGCGGATCGAGGCGAGGTCCGAGCCGGAGTCCGGCTCGCTCATCCCGATGACGAAGAAGCACTCGCCCGCGGCGATGCGCGGCAGGATCTCCTCGCGCTGCTTCTCGGTGCCGTAGGTCAGCAGGTTCGGCCCGGACTGCCGGTCGGCGATCCAGTGCGCCGCGACCGGCGCCCCGGCGGCCAGGAGCTCCTCGGTGACGGCGTAGCGCTCCATCGCCGAGCGCTCGTGCCCGCCGTACTTCTTCGGCCAGGTCATCCCGAGCCAGCCGCGCTCGCCCAGCTTCCTGGAGAACGCCGGGTCGACGCCGGACAGCCAGGTGTCGACGTGCGTCTGGAAGGTCCCGGCGGCCAGCTCGGCGGCGAGGAACTCGCGCACCTCCGCCCGGACCTGCTCCGCCGATTCGGACCGCGGAGCGGGCGCCAGTGTCAACGAGTTGCTCATGCGACTCCCTCGTGGGTGGCCGTGCTCACAGCCGTGCTCACAGCCGTTCTACAGGGCCGGTCCGGGAGCCGGATCGCCGGGTTCCCCACCGGCGGGCGCGGCCGGTCGGCGCCTCACCGTCCGGAGTCGTCGTCCCCGTCGCCGCGGGTGAGCTGGCGCAGCTCGGTGACGACGTCGGTGGCCACCGCGCCCAGCGACACCAGCGCGCCCGAGACCAGCCGCCGCACCCCCTGCACGTCCAGGCCCAGCGCCGCCCCGACACCCGAGCCCGCCTCCAGCCCGCCGAGCTCACCGGTGGCCGGCATCCGCTCCGCCAGCTCGGGCGACCAGCGCATCGCATCCCCCGACAACGTCCAGTCGCCGGTCGCGCCGTCGATCGCATCCGTGACCGGGTTCCCACGGGCCGATGAGTCCATCACCGCCTCCTCCGGGGTCGCCCACCCATGGTGACCCGAAACCGCGGTGTCCGGAAGGTGGTGACCCGCGTGTCAGGTGCGGGTCAGCGCCAGCAGGGCGATGTCGTCGGCCCGGTGCGCCCCGGTCAGCTCGCCCAGCAGCCGGTCGCACAGCTGCTCGGGGTCGCCCGCCCACGCCCGCCCCGCCACCTCGACCAGCCGGGCCAGCCCCGCGTCGATGTCGGCGCCCCGGCTCTCCACCAGCCCGTCGGTGAACAGCACCAGCGCCGCCCCCTCCGGCAGCACCCCCGACCACTCCTCGGCGGGCGCCGGCGGCGCACCGAGCATGCGGGTCGGCCGGACCGGGAGCAGCTCCGCCCGGCCGTCCGCGCACAGCAGCGGCGGCAGGTGCCCGGCAGAGGCGATCCGCAGCTCGCCCGACGCCGGGTCCAGCGTCGCGAACAGGGCCGTCGCCATCCGCTGCAGCTCGAACAGGTCCCAGTTCTGCTGCAGCCGCTCGATCAGCACGGCCGGCGAGGGCCGGTCGGCCGACATCGCGCGGGTCACGCTGCGCAGCTGCCCCATCGTCGCCGCGGCCGTGATGTCGTGGCCGACGACGTCCCCGACCGTCAGCCCGACCTGGTCACCGGGCAGCCGGACGACGTCGTAGAAGTCGCCGCCGACGTCCACGCCCTGCGTCGCCGCCAGGTACCGCACGGCCGTCGACAGCGCCGGGATGTCCGGGGGCGACGGCGGCAGCAGGCTGGCCTGCAGCGTGTGCGAGGTCCGCTCCTCGAACTCCAGGCGCAGCGCTTTGTCGACCACCTGCGACAGCTGGAGGGCCAGCTGCTCGGCCACCTCGACGTCGGCGGCGGTGAACGGCGCCCGGTCCCGGTCGGCCCCGAACGTCACCACGCCCAGCCGCCGGCCGTCCACGATCATCGGCACGCCGACCACACCGACCAGCTCCAGGTGCGCGACCACCTCCCGGAACGCGTCGTCGGGAGCGACCGCGTCGAGCACCGCCCGCGCCTCGTCCAGGTCGCGGATCCACTGGGTCCGGCCCTCGCGCAGCGCGCGCACCGAGGGGTGCTGCGGGGACCGCGCGGGCGGGTGGTTGCCGCGCAGCCGGTCCAGCACCGGCTGGCGGCCGGGGTCGCGGTGCCGCGCCACCGGCTGGTGCAGCCCCTGCTCGGTGACCATGTCGATCACGCAGACGTCGGCCAGCCGGGACACCACCAGCCCGGCCAGCCGGTGCACCGTCTCGGTCACGTCCCGGGCCTCGCTCATCAGCCGCGCCGCCTCGAGCAGGAACGCCGCGCGCTCGCCCTGCTGGCGGGTCTGCTCGTGCAGCCGCACCCGCTCCAGCGCCTGCCCGGCCTGCCGGCCGAGCGTCCACAGCAGGTCCACCTCGGCCGGGCTCAGCGGCCGGTGCTCCCCCGGCTCCTCCAGGCTGATCAGGTGGCCGCGGGCCGCCGCGCCGCGCGCCAGCACGAGCACCCCCAGCCGCTTGGAGTCCGCCGACACCGGGACGACGACGAGGTCGGTCAGCCCGTCGGCCGCCATCGTCGTCGCGAGCTCCGGCTGGTCGGTCCGCAGCCGGGCGTCCAGCACGATCGACCGCAACCCCTGCGCCAGCTCCAGGGCCAGCCGCCCACCGGCCGCGTCCCGCAGCCGCCGCAGCAGCTCGCGCGACACCCCCTCCGAGCGCACCGGCCGCAGGACCGGCAGCTCCTCGGCGTCCGCCTCGCCCTCTACCAGCACCAGCGCCGCCCCGCTGGCCCGCAGCGCCGCGCGCCCGCGCTGCACGATCACCGTCGCCACGTCCTCGGGCGTCGCCGCGGCCGCGAGGTCGAATACGACCTTCTGCACCACCCGCGACCGGGCCTCGGACTCCTCCGCCAGCCGCTGCGCCGCCAGCAGCTCCCGCTCGTAGCGGCGCCGCGCCGTCGCCTCGAACAGCGTCGCCCGCACCAGCAGCGGGGCACCGTCCTCGTCGCGCACCTCGACGGCGTTGAGCAGGCAGGGCAGCAGCGTGCCGTCGATCCGGGTGACGTCGATGGCGATCTCGCGCACCGCGCCCTGCATGCGCAGGAGCGGCACCAGGTGGGTGTTGTAGAAGACCCGGCCCCCGACGCTCAGCAGGTCCTGGAACCGGTGGTCGCGCAGCTCCTCCGGCGCCCGGCCGGTCCACGCGCAGAAGGTGCGGTTGACCTTCACGATCCGCCCGTCGGGCAGCGCGGAGAGGTACCCCATCGGCGCGTTCTCGTAGAGGTCGGCCGGGTCCTCGTCGAGCAGGCGGTCCAGCGGGCTGCCCCTGTCCTCCGGGCCGGTCACCGGACGCCGTCCGAGGCGGTCACGGCGTCAGGAATTCGCGGATGGCGGCCGTCGTCTCCTCCGGCGCGGACAGCTGCGGCACGTGACCGCTGGCCCGCATGCGCACGAGCACGCTGCCGGGGATCTGCCGGTGCACGTACTCACCGACGGTGTCGGGGGCGATCGCGTCGGCGCTGCACTGCAGCACCAGCGTGGGCAGCTCGATGCCGTGCAGGTCGTCGCGGTTGTCCGACAGGAAGGTGACCCGCGCGAACTGCCGTGCGATGTGCGGGGCGGTCCGGCAGAAGCTGTTGGTGAGCTCCTCGGCCAGCTCCGGCCGGTCCGGGTTGCCCATGATCACCGGGGCCATCTGCGCCGACCAGCCCAGGTGGTTGCTGTCGAGCGCGTCGAGCAGGCCGGCGACGTCGCTGCGGCTGAACCCGCCGACGTAGCCCTCGTCGTCGACGTACCGCGGGCTGGGGCCCACCATGACCATCGCGCCGAACACCTCCGGCGCCCGGTGGTAGGCCAGCACGCCGATCATGGCGCTCACCGAGTGACCGACGAAGACGACGTCGGTGAGGCCGAGCTCGCAGAGGATCTCGACGACGTCGGAGGCGTACCCGTCGAGCGAGTCGTACTTCTCGGGGTCGTACGCCGAGAGGTCCGACTGCCCCGATCCGACGTGGTCGAAGAGCACCACGCGGTGGTCGACGGCGAAGTCCGGGGCGACGAGCCGCCACAGCGTCTGGTCGCAGCCGAAGCCGTGCGCGAACACCATCGGCCGCCCGTCGGGCAGGCCGCTGACGTTCACCCGGTTCCGTGTGACGACGCTCCCCACGGACCCGACCGTAGTGGAACCGACGCCCGCCGTGGTCGATCCGCGCGATCGCTGCGGAACCGTTCCGCCCTGATCCGCCGCACCGCCGGTCACCCCGGGTGACCTCGGGACGACGGAGTGCCGCGCGCCGCCGTACGGCCGCCGGACCGCGTGCCCCGCCCGGAAAACGGCTGTCGACGCCGTCCCGGGCGGCCCTACCCTCCGCGGCATCCTGCGCTCCGGCCGATCCCGGAGCACCGGCCCGAGCCGCTGAACGAGGTGCGCGCCATGACCGCTACCGCGGTCCTTCCCCCCACCGTCCCGCACCCGCGGCGCCCGGCCGAGCCGGCGCCCCCCGCCGCGACCGCCCCCTCCTCCGGCCGGGCCGCGGACTACCAGCGGGTGCTGCACCAGCTCGTGCGCCGCGAGCTGCGCACGCTGGCCGACGTCGCCACCTGGGCGCCCGACGGCGAGTGCGCCCGCACCGGGGTGCTCACCTCCCACGCCGGGCTCGTGGCCCGGCTGCTGCTGCACCACCACGCCGTCGAGCGGGACGCCGTCTGGCCCGCGCTGCTGCGCAGCGCGCCGGAGTCCGCCCTCCCCGCCGTGACCGCCGCCGTCGCCACCTGGACCGCCTTGTGCACGGGCATCGACGCCGCGCTGCGCGACCTGGACACCGCGGCCCGCCAGTGGGCCTGCTCGGGCAGCGGCCGGGCCCGGGAGACCTTCGCCCGCGCCTGCCGGCGGCTGGCCGACGACGTCGAGGCGCAGACCGCCGAGGAGGAGGCGACCCTCCTCCCGCTGCTCGACGCCCACCTGACCGACGCCGGGTGGGCGTCCGTGGTGCGCACCGCGCGCTGCGGGCTCTCCACGCGGCAGCGGCTGCTCGTGCTGGGGCTGGCCCTCGAGGACTGCAGCGCGGCCGACCGCGCCCGCATGCTCGACGGCGTCCCGCGCGGCACGCGGCTCGCCTGGCGGCTCTACGGCGGGGGCCGCTACCGCGCCGCCGTCGTCCGGCTGCGCGGCGCCCCGCCCGCCGCCTGAACCGCTACCCGCTCAATAGCGGGACGTCCCGCAGTCGCGGCAGCGCTTCCGGGCGCTCATCTCGCGCCCGTGGCAGTTGTCGCAGACCCAGGTGGTCCGCTCCTTCGTCGCCGTGCTCATCGCTGGCCCTCCCCTCGTCGTCGTGCCGACGACGCTAGGAGGCCGATGTGACGTGGAGGTGTCCACAGAGTTGCGATGGAGCGCGAACTAATCTGGCCTGCCCCACGTCCGCCGGCCCCGCGGCGGCGCCCGCTGCCGCAAGCCTCTCCGCGGGGCGCCGGTGCGCGCGGCACGGTGCGCTTCCGCCCTGGTCGGGCGCAGAATGAGGAGTTGCCCTGAACGGCACGACGCACAGGACGTGCACCACCACCGCGACGAGAAGGCGGAGAGCGTGACGACAGTTCGTGCCGACGGGTCCCTCGACGCCGAGATCGCGGCGGAGCAGACCTACGTCAGCGGGCTGCACGGCCGGCTCGACGAGGTGCGCGCCCGCACGGTCGCCCGGCTCGACGAAGCCCTGGCGACCGTGCCGCACAACCCGCAGGCCGTCGGCGAGCGCGAGGCCGCGGTCGAGATGTACGCCCAGCGGATCGTGGCGCTCGACGCGGCCGACAGCGGGCTCTGCTTCGGCCGCCTCGACCGGCACGGCAGCGACGTCCCGCGGTACGTCGGCCGGATCGGCCTGAACGCCGAGGACGGCCGCGAGGAGCCCCTGCTGGTCGACTGGCGCGCCCCGGCGGCGCAGCCGTTCTACACCGCCACGCCCCTGCACGACCTCGGGGTCCGGCGCCGCCGGCACATCCGCACCCGCGGGCGCACCGTCGTCGGCGTCACCGACGAGACCCTCGACCTCTCCGACCCCGACCTCGCCCAGCGCTCCGGGTTGGCCGGCGAGTCGGTGCTGCTGGCGGCGCTCAACGCCAACCGCACGGGGCGGATGAACGACATCGTCCGCACCATTCAGGCCGAGCAGGACCGCATCATCCGGGCCGACCACCGCGGCGTCCTGGTCGTCCAGGGCGGCCCCGGCACCGGCAAGACCGCCGTCGCCCTGCACCGCGCGGCCTACCTGCTCTACACCCACCGCGAGCGGCTGGCCCGCAGCGGCCTGCTCATCGTCGGCCCCTCCCCCACCTTCCTCGGCTACATCGCCGACGTGCTCCCCTCCCTCGGGGAGACCGGGGTGGTGCTCGCCGACATGGGCGGGCTGCGCCCGGGGGTGCAGGCGCACGCGGCCGAGGCGCCGGAGGTCGCCGAGGTCAAGGGACGGCTGGCGATGGTCGACGTCGTCACCGCGGCGGTCCGCAACCGCCAGGCGGTTCTCGACGGGCCCGTCGCGCTGACCGTCGACGGGACGCCGCTGCGCTTCACCAAGGCCGACGCCGCCCGCGCCCGCAGCCGCGCCCGGTCCGTCTCCCGGCTGCACAACGAGGCCCGGCCGGCGTTCGTGCGCGCGGTCATCGACCTGGTCGCCGGCAAGTACGCCGACAAGCTCGGCGCCGACGTCCTGGACGGCGGGAACCTCCTCGGCCAGGGGGATCTCGCTGCGCTGCGCCAGGAGGTCGCCGCCGAGCCCGCGGTGCACGCCCTCGTCGAGCGGCTGTGGCCCCGGCTCACCGCCGAGCGCCTGCTGCGCGACCTCTTCGCCGACCGCCGGCGCATCGTGGCGGCCACCCGCGGCTGGTCCGAGGCCGACCGCGAGCTGCTGCTGCGGCCGCCGTCGGCGCCCTGGACGCCGGCCGACGTGCCCCTCCTCGAGGAGGCCGACGAGCTGCTCGGGGTCGACGACAGCGCCGAGCGGGCAGCGGCCCGCCGGGAGCGGCAGCGCCGGCTGCGGCACGCGCAGGAGACCCTCGACCTGCTGCACGGCTCCCGCTCGACCGACTGGGAGACCGAGGAGGAGTCCGAGGAGCTCTCCGCCGGCGACCTCCTGGACGCGGAGGGCCTCGCCGAGCGCCAGGAGGAGCGGGACAGCCGGTCGACGGCGCAGCGCGCCGCCGCGGACCGCACCTGGACCTACGGGCACGTCATCGTCGACGAGGCGCAGGAGCTCTCGGCCATGGCCTGGCGGGTGCTGCTGCGCCGCTGCCCCACCCGGTCGATGACCCTGGTCGGCGACGTGGCGCAGACCGGCTCGGCCGCCGGCGCCAGCAGCTGGGCGGAGGTGCTCGAGCCCGCGCTCGGGCCGCGGGACCTGCGGGGCTGGCGCCTGGAGGAGCTCACCGTCAACTACCGCACACCCGCGGAGATCATGGACGTCGCCGCGGACGTGCTCGCCGCCGGAGGGGCCGCCACCACGGCCGGCCGGTCGGTGCGCTCCACCGGTGAGCGGCCGTGGGCGCGCGCGGTCACCGAGGAGGAGCTGGTGGGCGCCGTCGCCGAGGCCGCGGCCGAGCTCGACCGTGAGGAGGGCACCCTCGGCGTGGTCGTGCCGCGCAGCCGGCTGGCCGCCGTCACCGCCGCCGTGCGCGCCCGGGTCCCCGCGGCGTCCGCGGACGGCGACCTGACCGCCGGCCCCGTGGTGCTCACCCCTGAAGGCAGCAAGGGCCTGGAGTTCGACTCGGTGCTCGTCGGCGACCCGGTCGGGATCCTCACCGAGGGCGTGCGCGGCCACAACGACCTCTACGTCGCGCTCACCCGGGCCACCCAGCGGCTCGGCGTGGTGCACGCCGACGAGCTGCCCCCGGAGCTCAAGCGGCTCGACCCCTGCTGACCGGCCGGCCGGGTGCCGGTCCGGCGGCAGTCCCGCTCTGCCCACGCCGGCGGGGCAGAGAGCGACTGCCCGCCGGAGAAGTACCTCAGGCCCCGCCGCGCACCCGCAGCCGCACGCCGCTCCTCGGCTTGGCCGGGATGCGGTGCAGCGCGATGGTGAGGTCCTGCTCGGGCACCTCGTAGTCCAGCCGCGCCAGGCGGGCGGCGAGCGCCGAGAGCAGCGCGACGGTGATCTGCTCGCCCGGGCAGCGGTGGTTCGTGCGCGGGTCCCCCCCGCCCTGCGGCACCAGCTCCCACTGACCGATCTCGCGGTCGAGGAACCGCTCGGGCCGGAAGGCGTACGGGCTGTCCCAGAGCGCCGGGTCGTGGTTCTGCCCGTACAGGTCGAGCAGCACCATGGCGTTCTCCGGGATCTCCACGCCGTCGAACTCCCTGCGCGCCGGCGACCGGCCGCCGATGAAGGGCGCGAACGGGTAGAACCGCCGCACCTCGTGCGCCCACGCCTCGGCGAACGCCGGGTCGCCGCTCGCCAGCTTCTCCCGGTTGCCCGGCCAGCGGATCAGCGCGTGACCCGAGAAGGCCATGAACCAGGCGACCGCCGTCGTCGGGCGGATGATGTTGAGCAGCTCCACCGCCGCCACGTTCGCCGGGAGCTGGGTGCCGTCGGCGTCCCGGTGCCCCGACACCACGTCGACCGCCGACCCCTCCTCGACCCGGGTCCGCCCGCTCCGCACGTCCTGGACCAGCTGCGTCAGCCACCTCTCCCGGCGGCCGCGGGCCCGGCGGGCCCGGAAGTGGCGGGGGCCCCCGGTGGCGAAGCCGTCGACCAACGCCACCAGGTCGCGCGCGAGGTCGCGCACCTCGTCGTCGCGCACCGGCAGGCCGGCCCAGCGCGCCACGGAGCCGGCCAGCACGCGGCTCGACTCGTCGAACAGCACGATCTCGGGACGGCGGGACCACTCCGGCACCGCGGCGTCCCAGGCGGCCGTGGTGCGCTCCACGAGCGACGCGATGCCGTCCTCGCGCATGAGCAGGGCGACGAACATCGCCTTGCGCACCCGGTGCATCTCACCGTCGAGCGTGTGCACCGCCCCCTTGCCGAAGAGCGTCCCCTGCACCGGCTCGGGGATGGCGTGCGCGCGGCGCACGTGGTCCTCGTCGTAGAGGTAGCGCGCCGCGTCGGGGCCCTCGATGCCGACCGCGGGCATGCCACCGAGCCGCACCCCCACCGCGTGCCTGCCGGCCCGCCGGCGCTCGTCGGGCAGCCAGGCGTAGCCCTTGGACAGCAGTTTCAGGCTGTTCTCCAGACGAGGCATGGACGGTGCCGTGCCCATCCGCGCAGGCGGGCAACCGCTCAACCCGGTCGCTGCTCCTGGGTCCGGTCGTCACGGGGGCGGGTGGCGACGTCCGCGGGCGGGTCCTCCCCGTCGGCGGCCGAGCTGCCGTGGCCCAGCCGGCGCAGCAGGTCGGCGACCTCCTGCCCGACCGTGGAGGAGGCGTCCTCGGGCAGCGCCTCCGCGACGCCGGCCAGCGCCTCGGCCAGCGCCCGCTCCTCGTCGTTGAGCAGCCCGCGGTACGCCGGGTCGAGCAGGTAGCCGGTGGGCGGCGTGGAGAGGCAGCCGATGAGGTCCAGCAGCACCTCCAGCCGGCGCGCGGCCTCGGCGGGCGATCCGTCCGCGGGGCTCATCGCCACCGTCTCGACGTCCTGCTCCCACAGCCGGGCGCGGGCCGGGTCCTCCCGCAGCGCGAGCACCGTCCCGGTGCGCCGGGCGATCCCCGGGCCCTGCGTCTGCAGCGCGGTGCGCACCTGGTGGGCGATCCGGATCAGATCGTCGTCGAGCATGGAGGTGCCGACGAACAGCACGTGCCGGGTGAGCAGCAGCGAGTGCAGCACCCCGGCCAGCGCGGCGCCGGTGTTGCCGAACTGCAGGTACTCCTCGCGCGTCAGCACCACGCTCTCCGGGTGGGCGGCGTCGCCGTGCAGCTTGAGCAGCCACGGCGCCCCCGGCCGGGCCTCCTCGTGCGGCAGCACCGTCACCTGCCGGCCGATGTCACCGGCGGCCAGCTCCACCAGCGGGTCGTAGTTGGTGGTGACGAACTCCTGCACGGGGAGGTCGGCGATCAACGCGTGCGCCAAGGCGTAGGGCCCCGGGCCGAAGCGCTCCTCGACGAACGCCGCCAGCTCCGCCGACCCCAGCTCGCGGGCCAGCAGCGCCGCCGAGTCCTGCGCCGGCAGCCGGGAGAGCCCTGCGCGCAGCGCGTCGTCCAGGCCCGACCGGGTCGCCAGCTCGTCGACCAGCTGCTCCCAGGTGGGCAGCCCCGCCGCCGCGCTGACCCCCGCGCCGATGAAGAGCGCCAGCTGCCCCCGGCGGGCCCGCTCACCCAGGTCCACGGCGAGCTCCCGCAGGTGCGCGGGCAGGTCCCAGCCGCCCTCCTCGCCGCGCCGCACGCGCTGGGCGGCGGCGAGGTCGCTGGGCCGGCGCAGCACGAGGGCGACGTCGAAGCCGTGCTCGTCGGCGGCCTCGCGCAGCACCGGCAGCAGCTGCTGCAGCAGCGCCCCGCGCTCGCCGGCGGCGCCGCCCCAGCCGGTGCCCAGCGCCGGCAGCCCGACCAGCCGCCGCGCGCGCTCGTGCACCGGCCGGCGCACCTCCCGCCGGGCGACCGCGGCCAGCGCCTCGCGCGCTCCGTCGAGCAGCCACGACAGGCCGTGGCTCCCCGTGCCGTCGGCGCCCCCGTCGACGGTGTCGACCAGCCACGCGCGCCGCGGGCCGTCGCCGGGCACCTCGATCACCCGCTCGTCCCCCGACCAGGACAGGGCGATGCAGTCGCCGTCGGCCCCCCGGTCGGTGATCAGCTCGTCGGGCAGCAGGGAGCACCAGCCGCGGGCCACCCGCAGCGCGCGGTCGGTGGGCACCAGGACGTCGTCGCACGACAGCCTCGTCAGGTCCGCCCCGGCGACGAAGACGTGTCCGCTCACGGGCGGGCCCATACCCAGGGCCCGCCGACCATGCGCTCCGGTCAGGCCCCGCAGCCGCCGGCGCCGCAGGCGCACCCGCCGCAGCCGCCGCCGGCCGGCGCCGGGGCGGGCGTGGCGGCCACCGTGCGCAGGTTCGCCGCGCCGACGAGCAGCGGCACCCCGAGCACCGCGACGGCCAGCGCGGCCACCACGGTGGCGACGTCGGCGGCCCGGTCGAAGCCCTGGACCACACCCGTGACCACCAGCAGGGCGGTGACCAGCAGCGTCCACACCAGCAGCGCCAGGCCGCCGCGCCGCGCCGCCCCGCCCCGGCCCAGCAGGCCGAGGGAGGTGACCAGCAGCAGCAGCGGGACGCCGACGAGGAGGACCGTCGCGGACAGCGAGGCCGAGGCGACGGCGACGACGAGAGCCGCGGCACCCGCCACGACGGCGACGCTGCCGAGCGACCGCGCCCGCCCGGCGACCTCGCCGGGGAGCGCACCCGAGCGGGCACCGCGCAGCAGCACCGTGCCGCGCGCGGCCAGGAACGCCCCGAGGGAACCGAGGAGCAGGCGGGCGCCGGCGTCCCAGATCACGGCGACCACCGCGACGGCGATCATGGCCACGCCCAGGGCCAGCCACCGGGGCCAGGTGCGGCGGGCGACCTCCGGGGTCGCCGCGCTGACCGTGCCGGCCGAGAGGATTCCGGTTCCGTTCGCCACCCGCCCAGTGTCCCTCACGCCGCGCGCCCGGTGGGGAGGCACCGGGACGTGCGCCGTGCCACGCTGATCATCTCCGCGCCCCCGCGGCCGGGACCGAGATCAGGAAGGCACCACCATGAGCGTGCAGGGCAGTGCCCGGTCGGCCGCCGGTGCGGCCGGGCGGGCCGGGAACAGCGACGGTCTCGAGCACCTGGCCCGCATCGGGCTGATCGCCTACGGGCTCGTGCACGTGCTCATCGCCTGGCTGGCGCTTCAGCTGGCGTGGGGCCGAGCCGGGCAGGAGGCCGACCAGTCGGGGGCGCTGGCCACGCTCGCCCAGCAGCCGCTGGGCAAGCCGCTGCTGTGGGTGCTCGCGGTGGGGTTGTTCGCGCTGGCGCTCTGGCAGGCCGCCGAGATCCTCCGGTGGCGGCACGGCTGGTCGGCGTCGGGCGACGCCCGCAAGCGGGCGGTGGAGAAGACGGTGAAGGCGGCGGCCAAGGCGGTCGTCTACGCCGCCCTCGCCGTGCTCGCCATCCGGTTCGCCACGGGAGGCGGGCAGTCCAGCGGCGGGGCCCAGCAGCAGCAGGCCACCGCGGGCGTCTTCGGCTGGCCCGCCGGCCGCTGGCTGGTCGGCGCGGCGGGGCTGGCCGTCGTGGCCGTCGCGATCTACCTGGTGCACAAGGGCGTCACCAAGCGGTTCCTCAAGGAGATCGACCTCACCGACTGCTCCTCCTCGGCCCGGCGGCTGGTCACCCGGCTCGGCCAGGTCGGCTTCCCCGCGAAGGGGGTCGCCCTCGGGCTGGTCGGCGGGCTGCTGGTCTGGGCGGCGGTCACCGTCGACCCCGACAAGGCCGCCGGCCTGGACGGCGCCCTGCAGACCGTGCTCACCGCACCCGCCGGGCCGGTGCTGCTGACGCTGATCGCCGTCGGGATCGCCGCATTCGGCGCCTACTGCTTCGTCCGCGCCCGGTACCCCGAGCGCACGTGACGGCCCCGCTCCGGGGTCCCGCCACGAGCTCGCGAGTGCTGGGGGGAAGCGGGGTCCTTCGTCGTCTGCACGACGTCGTCGTCGGCATCCGCCGGGTCACCGACCACCCGGTGCTCGTGCACCTGGCCCGCGCCGGCCTGATCGCCTACGGGGCCATGCACCTGCTCATCGCGGTGCTCGCGCTGCGCATGGCGATGGGCCTGCGCGGCGCCGACGCCGATCAGACCGGCGCGCTCCTCGTCGTCGCCGGCGGGCCCGGCGGCCGGCTGCTGCTGGTCGCCATCGGCCTGGGCATGCTGTCGCTGGCCGTGTGGCAGGCCGCCGAGGTGCTGCTCTGGTGGCACGGCCTGCTGGACGGCGACCACCGGGTGCGCACCGCCGTCGTCTGCGCCAAGTGCCTGGCCAAGGGGGCGGTGTACGGCGTCCTCGGCGTCACCGCCCTGCTGTTCGCCCTCGGGTTCGACTACGAGGCCGACGAGCGGCTGCGCGACCTCACCGGCGAGACGCTGGCGATCCCCGGCGGCGCGTTGCTGGTCGGCGCGGTCGCGGCCGGGGTCGTCGCCGTCGGTGCCTACGTCTTCGTCCGGGGCTGCACCGGCGGCTTCATGCGGGACATCGACCTGGCGGCCGCCCCCGACCGCTGGGAACCGGTGATCGAGGTGCTCGGCCGGGTCGGCTACCTGGCGAAGGGGGTGGCGTTCGCGCTGGTCGGCGTCCTGCTGTGGCGGGCGGCCACCTCGCACGACGTCTCGACCGCCACCGGGCTGGACGGGGCGATGACGGCGATCGCGGGCGTGGGCGCCGGACCGTGGCTGCTCGGCGGGGTCGCGGCCGGGTTCGCCGCGTTCGGGGTCTACGCCCTCACCCGCGCGCGCTACCCCGACCGCGACCCCTCGTCCTAGACCTTCGGGCCGCCCGCGACGTAGACGACCTGACCCGAGACGAACCCCGCGCCCTCGCTGACGAAGAAGGACACGGTGTGCGCGATGTCGTCGGGCACACCGGCGCGCGCCACCGGGATGGCGGCCGCGCGCTTCTGCACGTAGGACTCCCACTCCTCGCCGATCCGTTCGGCGGTCGCCTTGGTCATCTCCGTCTGGATGAAGCCCGGGGCGATGCAGTTGGCGGTGACGCCGAACTTGCCGAGCTCGATCGCGAGGGTCTTGGTGAAGCCCTGCAGGCCGGCCTTCGCGGTGGCGTAGTTGGCCTGCCCCCGGTTGCCCAGCGCAGAAGTGCTGGACAGGTTGACGATCCGGCCCCACTTCTGGTCGATCATGTGCTTCTGGGCGGCGCGGGTCATGAGGAACGAGCCGCGCAGGTGCACGTGCATGACGATGTCCCAGTCGGCGTCGCTCATCTTGAACAGCAGGTTGTCCCGGGTGACCCCGGCGTTGTTCACCAGCACCACCGGCGGCCCGAGCTCCGCGGCGATCCGGTCGACGGCCGCCTGCACCTGCTCGGCGTCGCCGACGTCGGCCCCCACGGCCAGCCCCCGGCCGCCGGCGGCCTCGATCGCCTCGACGGTGCCGCGGGCGTCGTCCTCCTTCAGGTCGATCACCGCGACGGCGAAGCCGTCCTGGGCCAGCCGCAGGGCGGTCGCGGCGCCGATGCCGCGGGCGGCGCCGGTGACGATCGCGACGCGGGGCGAGGACTCAGACATACAGGCTCCTTGCAAGAGGTGGGTGGGGGCGGCCCCGCTGCAGGGGCCCGCCGCGAGCGTGCGAGTGGTGGGGGGCAGCGGGGTCCTTGTTCACACCCGCTCGAACAGCGCGGCCAGGCCCTGACCGCCGCCGATGCACATCGTCTCCAGGCCGTAGCGGGCGTCGCGGCGGTCCATCTCGCGCAGCAGCGTGGCGAGGATCCGGCCGCCGGTCGCGCCCACCGGGTGGCCCAGGGAGATGCCCGAGCCGTTGACGTTGGTGCGCTCCCAGTCGGAGTCGGTGAAGCCCCACTCCTTGGCGACGGCGAGCACCTGGCTGGCGAAGGCCTCGTTGAGCTCGATCAGGTCGACGTCGGAGAGCTTCAGGTCGGCCTGGGCGAGCGCCTTGGCGGTGGCCGGGACCGGGCCGATGCCCATGGTCTTCGGCGGCACCCCGCCCACCCCGAAGCTGACCAGCCGCGCCAGCGGGCGCAGGCCCAGCTCGGCGGCCTTCTCCGGGGTCGTGACGATGGCGACCGCGGCGCCGTCGTTCTGCCCGGAGGCGTTGCCCGCGGTGACGGTGGCGTCCGGATCGTTCTTGCCCAGGATCGGGCGGAGCTTGGCGAGGGTCTCGACGCTCGAGTCGGGGCGGATGTGCTCGTCGCGGTCGACGACGGTGTCGCCCTTGCGGCCCTTCACCGTGACCGGCACGATCTCGTCGGCGAACCGGCCCTCGGCGGTGGCGGCCGCGGCCCGCTGGTGGCTGCGGACGGCGTACTCGTCCTGCTCCTGCCGGCCGATGCCGTAGTCGCGCCGGAGGTTCTCCGCGGTCTCCAGCATGCCGCCGGGCACGGGGTGGTTCTGCCCGCCGGCGGTGACCCGGCCGCGGGCGAGCCCGTCCTCGAGGAGCACGCCGGGCCCGGGCTTGACGCCCCAGCGCATGGCGGTGGAGTAGAAGGGCGCGTTGCTCATCGACTCCGCGCCACCGGCCAGGACGACGTCGGAGGCGCCGGACTGCACCTGCAGGGCGGCGTAGATGACCGCCTGGAGGCCCGAGCCGCAGCGGCGGTCGACCTGGATGCCCGAGGCCGTCACCGGCAGGCCGGCGTCGAGGGCGGCGACCCGGCCGAGGGCCGGCGCGTCCATCGTCGGGTAGCAGTGGCCCAGCAGGACGTCGTCCACCGACTCGGGCGGCAGGCCGGTGCGCTCCACGAGCGCCCGGATCACCGTCGCCGCCAGCTCCTGGACGGGGACGTCGCGCAGCGAGCCCCCGAACCCGCCGACCGGCGTCCGCAGGGGCTCGCAGATGACCGCATCGCGCACGGTGGTCCTCCTCGTTCGTCCGCTCGGGGAACCCGGTCCGGCCCCCGGCCTGGGTTCCGAGTCTGCCCCTCGGGCGACGGCGGCGCGCCCCCGACCCCCGCGAGGCGGTGCGGCGAGGGGTCAGGAGGCGGCGGTGCCGACCCGCTCTCCGCCGAGCAGGTCCCACAGACCGGTGATCTGCAGCGGCCGGATGACCGCGCGGGTGGCGGCGAGGATCCGGAGCCGCCCGCCGCCGGCCAGTGCCTTGCGGTGGGCGACGGCGAGGGTGCACAGCCCGGCCGAGTCGAGGAAGGTGACGGCGGTCAGGTCGACCACGACCTCCCGCGGCGCGGCGTCGACGAGCTCGTCGAGCACGGCGCCGACCTGCGGGGCGGAGGTGCAGTCGACCTCACCGGAGACGGTGAGGCGGGGCAGGGAAGCGGAGCCCGCCACCTCGAGGGTGAGGGGGGCGGCCGGGAGGACGTCCGTCCCGGCGGGGATCGCAGCGGATCCGGTGAGCGAACGGTCGAGCGAGGATGCGGTCACGGGTTTGCCTCTCGGGCGAGAACCGGACCAGTGAGCCTGCGGACGCGAACGACACGACGACCAGCACTGGGTTCACGGCTGCTGCTGAACCGCAGCTCCGACCGTAGGCATCGCGGGGTCGCGGCGCAAGGGTCGCGTTGCAGGTCACCGGGCGTGCGCGGCGCCGGCCGCGGGGCGCTCCGCCGCCGGCCCCGCGCGGCGACGGATACTGGTCCGGTGACCGAGCCGCGCCCCTCGTCCCGCCGCCCGTCCCCGCTGCTGATCGTGGGCGGGCTCGTCGCGCTGGCGGTCTCGGTGGGCGCGTTCGCCGTGCTGGACCCGGTTCTCGCCGCGGCGGTCGCCATCGGCGCGCTCACCCTGCTCGCCATGGCCGCAGCGGCGGCGGACTGGGAGTCCCACGCGACGTTCGAGGAGCGCGAGCTCGCCCGCGCGCGGCGCCGCAAGGAGAAGTGGGAGCGCAACGCCGACGCCCGCGCGCGGGACCGCGCCCGCTGGGAGGCCCACCAGGCGCGGAGAGCCGCGCGCGACGCCTCCCGGTAAAGAGTTCGACGCCCGGGCGGCTCCGGCCTAGCGTCCCACCCCATGCGGTACTCCGTGCGCCTGCGCACCTCCTGAGCTGACGCGCCGCGGGCCGGTTCCCCCGCCCGTCGTCCGCGCCCGGTCCTTCCCGGGCGCCCGCTCCCCTGCGCCCCCGCCCCGGGCCCCGTCGTGCCCGCGGGGCGCTCCCCACCGCACCCTCCCGGAGGCACCCGTGCCGCGCAGCACCCCTCGTCCCACCGGTCCGGCCGCCGAGGCGCGCGCCGCGCTCCCCGAGAGCGAGACCGCCGACTTCGACCGACTCGCCCACGCCGTCCTCGCCTCGCCGTCGGCCCCGCTGGGCCCGCTGCTGCGGGCGCAGCTGCCCGGGACGGCCGGCGTCCGGTGGCTGCGCCAGGAGGGCCTGGCGCCCACCGCCCGCCCGACGGCGCTGACCGCCGACCGGTGGTTGTCGCTGTTCCGCTGCTGGCGGTCGGTGGCCCCGGCGCCCGGGGCAGCCGGGGCGGGCAGGCAGCGGGGTGGCGGCCGGCCGGCCACGCACGGTCACGCGCCCGGCGCGGCCGCCATCCCCCGCTGGGGTTCCTGACGGATCCCCACCGCGTCCTCGGCCGCCAGGTCGAGGGCGCGGTCGGGGTCGGCGAACGCCTCGGCCAGCGCCTGGCGCAGCCCCCACGCGCCGGTCCGCCAGGCCAGGGCCCGCCCGAGCGCGCCGGGCGACCCGTCCACGTGGTCGACGTCCTCGCCGGGCCACCACGCCGCCGGGCGACCGTCGACGGTGAGCCGCTCGTGCACCGCCACCGCGCCGGGGAGCGCGGCGCGGCCGAGGCGTGCGGCGGCCAGCGCGGCGCCCGGCACCTCCGCCCACTCCAGCCGGCGCAGCGGCCGGCTGGTCACCCGTGGCTCGCCCACGAGCTCGCCGGCCAGCGGGAGGTCCAGCAGGTCGGCCACCGCCTCGGGCGCACCGCCGGCGGGCACGACCGGCAGGTCCACGAGCGGCAGCAGGTGGGGCGCCTCCAGCACCACCGCGCGCTCGGCCACCCGGTCCGGTGCGACGCGCACCCGGTCCGGTGGCTCGACGTCGAACCCGTCGAGTGCGGCGGCCAGCCGGGCGTGCACCGTGCGGAGCACCGCGGGCGGCACGGTGCGCGCCGGGTCGCCCAGCCGGCGGAGCAGGTCGCGGGCGTCGTCGGGGTCGGCGAGCACGTCGCCCAGCACGGCCGGCGGGCGCAGCAGTCCGAGCAACGGCTCGTCGCCCGGCGCCGGGTCGTAGAGGCCACGCAGCTCGGTGCTGCCGGGGTGCGCCAGCCGCCCGGGCCGGCGCCCGTCGAGGACCGGGTGGGTCAGCAGCCACCAGCGCAGATACCCCGGCACCGTCTCCCCGCCGACGACGACGTCGGCCCACGCCTCTGCCGGCCCCGCGGCGAGCAGCGCCAGCGCCCCGGGCCAGTCGGCCACCAGCTCCAGGTCGCGGACGGCCACCAGCGGCGGCCACACCGGCGGGGCGTGGCCGGGCAGCCGGTCGAGCACGGCGTCGGCCCACTCGTCGGCGCCGTCCACGTCGAGGTCGTCGGGGTCGTCGGCGCGCACGAGCGCGAAGCCGTCGAGGACGCCGACCGCGCGCAGCGCCCCGGCGTCCGCGGCCGCGGCGAACCCCGGGTCGAGCACGCCCAGCGCACCCTCGGCCAGCACGTCGGCGAGCGGCGACCCCGGTGCCAGCAGCTCCCCCGCCGGCGCGTACCCGCCGTCGGCGTCGGGCAGCGCCAGCTCGGCCAACCAGGGGGCTCCGGCCGCCTCCGGCGCGGCGGCGACCAGGGCGAGCACCGCGTCGGCCAGGTCGTCGGGGTGGGGCGCGTCGGCGGCGCCCTCGTCGGCGGCCTCCAGCGAGCCCTCCACCGCCGTCCGCACCGCGGGGTCGGTGAGCACCGCCTCCGCCGTCGCCGGACGCGCGCCCAGGCGCTCGAGCAGGCGGCGCGCCGCCCGGGGAGCCACCGCCGCGGGGTCGGCCAGCCGCACGGGCAGCGCCGCCAGCCGCTCCACCGGCAGGCCGGGCTCGGGCAGCAGCACCCCGGCGGGGCCGTGCGCCGTGCGCCCGTCGGCCAGCGGCACCGGCAGCGCCGCGAGCTCCTCGCGGTCGGCGTCAGCGAAGGCGGCGTAGAGCTCCGCCCACCACGCGGCCGGGCGGGCGACCTGGCGCACCGCCTCGACGACGTCGGCCAGGCCCGCCCGGCGGACGCCGAGCGCGCCCAGCACCGGCAGGTCGGTGCGCCGCGACCAGGCGGCCGGCAGCAGCCCGGGCAGCACGCCGGTGAGCGCGGCGACCCGCTCCTCGGTGGCGTCCTCCAGCACCACGGCGCGGGACGGCGGCCGGCGCTCGCCGGGCTCCCCGGCGACCGGCAGCCACGCGGTGCGGCCCAGCCGCTCCAGGGCGGCCGCGGTCAGCGCGGCGTCCAGCGCGGCGCCGGCCAGCGCGGGGCGCGGGACCAGCGCCAGCAGCGCGGGGTCGGCGGGCAGGCGCGCGACGAGCTCCACCAGCGCCTGGACGGCCTCGGCCACCAGCAGGTCGGTGACCGGGCCGGGGAGCACGTGCCGCCGGTCGGGGCCGAGCGGGAAGGGGGCGATCAGCCGCAGCGGCAGGGACAGCGGCTCGTCGCCGGGCGTCGGGGCGTGCACCACCTGCGGACCGGGCAGAGGCCGCGGCCGGCCGTCGTCGTCGATCGGCACCGCCCACGTCACCGTCCAGGCCCGGCGCCCGCGCTCCTCCACGGGGCGGCCGGCCAGCAGCTCCGCCGGGAGCTCGCCCGTCCGCTCGGCCATCGCCCACCGCGTCGGCACGCCGTCCTCGGCGAGCCGCACCTCCGGCTCCGCCCCCTCCCGGGTGAGCACGCGGCGGTCCCCGTCGGCCACCACCTCCACCGCCGCCAGCCCCGGCAGCGCCAGCAGCAGCTCCGCCCGCAGGGCGCGGAGGGCCGCGGCGACGCCCGCCCGCGCGCCCGGGCGCAGCGGGAGCACCACCTCGGTGTCGAAGCCCTCGGGAGGCGCGCCGGCGGCCGGCCAGGGCAGCCGCAGCACCGGCACGGCGCCGTCCCGGCGGGCCAGCTCGGGGGCGAGCGCGGGCAGCGCCGCGACCTCGGCCCGCGTGCCCTCGGCGCTGAACCGGACGCCGCCGGTGCGGGAGAGCACCGCCGGCTCGTCGCTCACCGCGAGCACCGCGGCGAAGCCCACCCCGAAGCGGCCGACCGCCGCGGCGTCGTCCCGCTTCGCCGACGCGCGCAGCGTGGCCAGGCCCTGCACCCCGCCGTCGTCCAGCGGCGCGCCGGTGTTGGCGGCGCGCAGCTCCTCCCCGGCCAGCCGCAGGCGCAGCCGGCCGGGCACCCCGGCCCGGAGCGCGGCGTCCGCGGCGTTCTGCGCCAGCTCCACCAGCAACCGGTCCCGGTAGCCGCCCCGGACGAGGTCCTCCTCGGCGTTGGCGTCCTCGCGGAAGCGGGCCGGCGAGGCGGCCCAGGCGGCGAGCACCCGGCGGCGCCGGCCGGCCGTGCCGAAGGGGTCCGCCGGGTCCCCGGGAACGGTGGCGGCCATGCACCGGACCCTAGGCGCCCACTGCCCGTCGGCCCCGCCACCTCTTCGGGGTGAGACGAGGGTTCGCACCTTCCCGGAACGGGCAGGGTGCCGCCACGACCGGTCGGCGGAGCCGGTGAGGAGAGGCGGTGACGGGTGGCGCTGTGGCAGGCCGCGCGACCGCCGGGACCGTTCGCGGAGATCTGGTGCCAGGAGCTCACGTCCCTGGGCGAGCTGGCCGCTCTGCGCAGCCGTCTCCGGGAGTCCACGACCGGTAGCCGCACCGTCGCCCACCCCGAGCGGGACCACTGGTCCGAGCGGCTGGTGCTGATCGCCGACGAGCTCACCTCCAACGCCCTCCGGCACGGCGGGGCCCCGGTCGCGACGGTCCTCGGCCGCGACGGGGACCGCTGGCTGGTCGCCGTCCGCGACTCGGCGGCCGAGGTCGTGCCGGCGCCGGCCCAGGGGCGCGATCCCGGGCTCGGCGGCTTCGGCCTGTACCTGGTCGCCGACCTCTCCCTCGCGCACGGCTGGTTCGCCGAGCCCGGCACCAAGACGGCCTGGGCCGTGGTGGACGGCCGCTGACCGGTCGTCCCCGACCGGGCGAACCCCTGCGCAGGTGTCTGTGACCCGCGGGTAACGTGCGCCACATGTCGCTCGCCGATCAGCTGGACACGGTCACCGGCTCCGCCGCGGGAACGGTCGACCGGCACGCCACCACCGAGACCTTCGAGTCGACGGCGCCGGCCAGCGGCGCGGTCGTCGGCGTCTTCCCCGTGCACGACGAGGCCGCCGTCGGCGAGACGGTCGCCCGCGCCCGCGTCGCCGCCCAGCAGTGGGCGGGGCTGGGTTTCGACGGCCGCAAGCAGCGGCTCTCGGCCTACCGCGGCTACGTCGCCCGGCGCATGCACGAGCTCGCCGACCTGGTGCACCGCGAGAACGGCAAGCCGCACGCCGACGCGATCCTCGAGATCAGCCTCGCCGTCGACCACCTCGCCTGGGCCGCCGGCCACGCCCGCAAGGCCCTCGGCCCGCGCCGGGTGAACCCCGGGATGCTGGCGGCCAACCACGCCGCCTACCTGGAGTACCAGCCGCTCGGCGTCATCGGTGTCATCGGCCCCTGGAACTACCCGGTGTTCACGCCGATGGGCTCGATCGCCTACGCCCTCGCCGCCGGCAACGCCGTCGTCTTCAAGCCCTCCGAGCACACCCCCGCCGTCGGCGCGTGGCTGGCCGCCGCCTGGCGGGCCGCCGTCCCCGACTGCGCGGACGCCTTCCAGGTCGTCACCGGCTACGGCGCCACCGGCGCGGCGCTCTGCCGCGTGCCCGTCGACAAGCTCGCGTTCACCGGGTCGGCGGCCACCGGCAAGAAGGTCATGGCCGCCTGCGCCGAGACCCTCACCCCGGTGCTCATGGAGCTCGGCGGCAAGGACGCGATGATCGTCGACGACGACGCCGACGTGGCCGCCGCCGCGGACGCCGCCGTCTGGGGCGCGATGAGCAACGGCGGCCAGACCTGCATCGGGATCGAGCGGGTCTACGCCACCGAGGCGGTCTACGACCGCTTCGTCGACGCCGTCACCGCCCAGGTGCGCACGCTGCGCCCCGGTGCCGACGGCGAGGCGACCTATGGCCCGATGACCATGCGCTCGCAGATCGACGTCGTCCGCCGGCACGTCGCCGACGCCGAGGCCGCGGGCGCCCGCGTCATCACCGGCGGCACGGACGCCGACGCGTTCCCCGCCGAGGGCTACGTCGCGCCGACCGTGCTGCTCGACGTCCCCGAGGACTCCTCGGCGGTCACGGAGGAGACCTTCGGCCCCACGCTGACCATCACCAAGGTGCGCGACGCCGAGGAGGCCCTGCAGCGGGCCAACGACACCACGTACGGCCTGGCCGGCGCGGTCTTCTCCGCCTCCAAGGAGAAGGCCATGGACCTCGCCCGCCGGATGCGCAGCGGCATGACGTCGATCAACTCGGTGCTGACCTTCGCGTCGGTGCCGGCACTGCCCTTCGGCGGCGTGGGCGACTCCGGCTTCGGCCGCATCCACGGCGAGGACGGGCTGAAGGAGTTCACCCGCGCCAAGGCCATCACCCGCCAGCGGGTGGCGCTGCCGGTCAACCTGATGAGCTTCGGCCGGCCGGAGAAGGCCGCCGACGCGATGGCCCGCGTCATGGGCATGGTGCACGGGCGGCACCGGTGAGCGGCGAGGTGCGCGTGGCCGACGAGTACGACGTCGTCGTCGTCGGGGCCGGGTCGGCCGGCAGCGCGGTGGCCGGGCGGCTCTCCGAGGACCCCACGATGCGGGTGCTCGTGCTGGAGGCCGGCGGCACCGACGACGTGCTGGAGGTGAAGATCCCGGCCGGGCTCTACAAGGTCTGGCGCACCCGCCACGACTGGAACTACACCACCGACCAGCAGCCGGGCCTCGGCGGCCGCAGGCTCTTCTGGCCCCGCGGCAAGCTGCTCGGCGGCTCCTCGTCGATCAACGCGATGATCTACGTCCGCGGGGCGCGCGCCGACTACGACGAGTGGGCCGAGCTGACCGGTGACCCGTCCTGGTCCTACGACCGCGTGCTCCCGCTGTTCAAGCGGATGGAGGACAACGCCCGCGGCGCCGACGAGTGGCACGGGGTCGGCGGCCCGCTGCGCGTGGAGGACCTGCGCTCCCCCCACCCGTGGACGACGGCGGTCGTCGAGGCGGCGGTGGCCAGCGGCTACCCGCGCAACGCCGACTTCAACGGCGCCGCGCAGGAGGGCGTCGGCCGGTACCAGGTGACGCAGAAGCGCGGCCGCCGCTGGTCGGCCGCCGATGCCTACCTGCACCCCGCCGCGAGCCGGCCCAACCTCACCGTGCGGACCGGGGCGCTGACCACCCGCGTGCTGGTCGAGGGCGGCCGCGCCACCGGCGTCGAGTACCGCGCGGGCGGGCAGCTGCGCACGGTGCGCGCCACCCGCGAGGTGGTGCTCTCCGGTGGCGCGGTGAACTCTCCGCAGCTGCTCATGCTCTCGGGGATCGGCCCGGCCGACCACCTGCGCGAGGTCGGCGTCGACGTCGTCCACGACCTCCCGGGGGTGGGCGCCGGCCTGCAGGACCACCCGCTCGTGCCGGTGGTCTGGAACGTGCGCTCGGGGAGGTCGCTGCGGTTGGCCGAGACGCCGGTCAACCTCGCGAGGTGGAAGGTGGCCGGCCGCGGCCCGCTCACCTCGAACCTCGCCGAGGCGGGCCTCTTCACCCGCTCGAACCCGCAGCTCGCCGAGCCGGACCTGCAGATGCACTTCCTGCCCGTGAAGTTCTGGAAGCAGGCGGAGGTCGACCCCGACGCCGAGGCGTTCACCTCCGCCGTCGTGCTGGTGCGCGTGCACTCGCGCGGCTCGGTGCGGCTGCGCTCGGCCGACCCGACGTGGGCGCCGGCCATCGACGCCGGCTACCTCACCGACGAGCGGGACCTCGACGCGCTGGTGTCCGGCGTCGAGCAGGCGCGGGAGATCGCCCGGGCCGCACCGCTCGCGTCGGTTCTCGCCGAGGAGTGGTCGCCGGGCGGGACGGTGCGCGGCCGGAAGGCGCTGCGGCAGTCGGTGCGCGACACCCTGGAGTCGCTGTACCACCCGGTCTCCTCCTGCCGGATGGGCGCCGACGACATGGCCGTGGTCGACCCGCAGCTGCGGGTGCGCGGCATCGAGGGCCTGCGCGTCGTCGACGCCTCGGTCATGCCGACGCTGGTGCGCGGCAACACCAACGCGCCGACGATCATGATCGCCGAGCGGGCGGCCGACCTGATCCTGGGCCGCTCCCCCGCGGCCGTCCTCGCCACGGCGCGCTGACGCCGTCCCGCGCCGGGATCAGGGGACCTGATCCCGGCGCGTCCTCCCTCGCGGTCGGCGGTGAGGGAGGACGCGGCGCGGTGAGGGAGGAGCCCCTCGCTCACCCGTGGGCCTGGGCGGCAGCGGCCTCCCCGCGCTCGGCCGGGAGCGCGGTCGGAGTGGGCGGGGGCAGGTTCCGGCGGATGGAGATCGACGCCGCCGCGGCCAGCAGGCACAACCCGCCGGCGAGGAGCCAGGCCAGGTCGTAGGAGCCGGTGAGGTCGCGGATCACGCCCCCGCCGAACGCCGCGACCGCCGCGCCGACCTGGTGGGAGGCGAAGACCCAGCCGAAGACGACGGGCGCGCGGGCGCCGAAGTGCTCGCGGCAGAGCGCCAGCGTGGGCGGCACCGTGGCCACCCAGTCCAGGCCGTAGAAGACGATGAACGCCATCATGCTGACGTGCAGCTCCGGCCCGAACAGGGTGGGCAGCGCGAACAGCGACAGCCCGCGGAGGCCGTAGTAGGCCAGGAGCAGCACCCGCGGGTCGACGCGGTCGGTGAGCCAGCCGGAGAAGATCGTGCCGGCGATGTCGAAGAGCCCGACCACGGCGAGCAGGCCGGCCGCCGTCGTCACCGGCATGCCGTGGTCGTGCGCGGCCGGGATGAAGTGCGGCTGCACCAGCCCGTTGGTCGACATGCCGCAGATGAAGAAGCCGGCCGCCAGCAGCCAGAACGGCCGTGACCTCGCCGCGAGCACCAGCCCCTGCACCGCGGCGCGGGCGGCCCCGGCGCGGACGGGCTCGACGTCGTCGGCCGCCGTCCCGCCGTAGGGGACGGCGCCCACGTCGCGGGGCCGGTCGCGGAGCAGCCAGGCCACCAGCGGGAGGACGGCGAGGGCGGCGGCCGTCGTCCCCAGGGAGGCCGCCCGCCAGCCCCAGGCGGAGTCGATCCAGGCCACCAGCGGCAGGAACACCAGCTGCCCGGCGGCGCCGCCGGCGGTGAGGATGCCGGAGACCAGGCCGCGGCGGGCGACGAACCAGCGGCCGGTCACCGTGGCCACCAGCGACAGCGCCATGGACCCCGAGCCCAGGCCGACCAGCACGCCCCACAGCAGCACCAGCTGCCAGCTCGCGGTCATGAACACGGTCAGTCCGCTGCCGAGCGCGACGACGACGAGCGCGGCCATGACCACCCGGCGGATGCCGAAGCGCTCCATCAGCGCGGCGGCGAAGGGAGCGGTCAGCCCGTACAGCGCCATGTTGACCGCCACCGCGGCCGAGATCGTGGAGACCGACCAGCCGAACTCCGCGCGCAGCGGGTCGATGAGCACGCCCGGCACCGCGCGGAACGCAGCGGCCCCGACGAGCGCCAGGAAGGTCACCGCGGCGACCCACCAGGCCGGGTGGATCCGGTGCGTGCGCGGCGGGGCGGGGGCGGTCACGGCGGAGAGCATGACGGGCGGGCGGCCTGCCGGGCGAGTGGCCGGACGGCCAACCTGTGCAAAGATCCGGCCACCAGTTCCTGGGCAGTGCTGTGGACGCCGACGACAACAGGCTCTCCCGGGTGTGGGTGGCCAGCCTCGACGGCGGGCAGGTGCGCACCTCGGCCGGCTTCTCGCTGCTCGAGGGGCACGGCGCCTCGACCCTGGAGACGGCGGAGACCGTCGTCGCGCCCGGGGTCTACGGCACCTCCGCCATGCGGGACGGCACCGTGCGGGTGGCCGTCCAGCGACCTGCCGCGTCGGGTCAGGTTCTCCGCCTGGCCCGGCGTCAAGTGGCCCGGATCTACGCCTTGCCGCTGATCCTGTCGATCAGAGGACCGTCACTGACGCTCCGCGGCGATCGTGGCTCGCCGACTGTAAAGGAACGCCGCGATCGAGATCGAGAAGTTGATCAACCATCCGCCGACGACGAGAATGAGACTCACAGTTGCTCCCGTGACGCCGACGACTCGACCAATCGACTGGAACGCGAGGTCTTCCTTGCTCGCCAAGTCCTTCGGCTGGATCTCTCGCGTCGCGAAAAAGGTCGCTGGGAGCTTGTCCCCCGAGACGATGGGTGGCTGTGTGCCGTCCGCACTTATCCAGGCATTGCCGGGATTGAAGTTCGTGGCATATTGAGCATCGAACTGCACCGTTTCGTCACTTCTCTCGTAGTCGACGCGCAGCACTCCACCCTCGCCCGTAGTACCTTGGCTTTCCACTCCGTCGTAAGAGATTGCCAGCATTCTGTCCGTTATACCTTTGTTATCTTCCGCATCTTTGAGAGTCGCTTCTAGAAAAACGCGGGTCGCCGTTGCTCGGCGGACGCTGAGTCTTATGTAGATCTGCCGGTTGATCTCCGAGAAGTACTCCTGGTTCCCCTCGGGGTCGGCTGCATCAGCGGCGGCGCACAGTTCGCGAGCTCTAGCAAGCACGACCTGATCCGGCACGCGAGATGGGCTCAAGTCAAATCCGCCTCCCACGTTCCAGATGCATAGCTGCACCGCTTGATGCTCAAGCCAGTACTCCAGGGGAGTCCCGACCCCCTCGAGGTGCTGGCGGGCGAGCCAGTGTGCCGTATAAACCCCCGTGGCCCCCACGGCCCCGGCGGTGCCCATTACATAGTCCGCTCCTGCTTCCGGGACCACCTCGGGGCTGATCGTGTATATGACCGATAGTTGAGATTCTAATTCATTGAGTAGGCGACTCGTAAGAATGCGTCTACGACCGCCTTCTTCGTCTATGTATGCACCCACTCCTCCATGGCTTATTGCGGCAATTTGACCCGTCGCGGTCTGGCTCTCCTGCGCCCTTGCAGAAGTCAGATCCAGGATCATGAAGCTGGTCAGGAGCGACATGGTCAGGGCGGCGCGGGCGATTGTTTGCAACGGGTGCCTCCCCCAGAGATGCTCGGGTCGCATACGACCGCCACGAGGTCGGGCCGTCAAGGGGTTGCCGCCCGAGCAGGCATCGCTGCGAACTATTGGCGACGCGGAGGTCACTCACCCGGCCGGCCGGCCGGCGGTGTCTGGGACCACGGCAGCGAGGTGGCCGGCCGGGTCGCCCGGCGCAGCGCCGTCGCCCCGTGGCGGGACGGCGGCCAGTCGCAGTTCATCGAGCGGCCCGTGCCCGAGCTCGGTGACTCCGGCACGGCGGCCACCCGCGCCTGGGCGCTGGAGCACCTCGCCGAGCCGCTCGCCCTGGCCGACCTCGCCGCGCACGCGCGGATGAGCGTCCGCACCTTCACCCGGCGCTTCCGCGAGGAGACCGGGTCCTCGGCCACCCGGTGGCTGGTGCAGCAACGGGTCGCCCTCGCCCGCCGGCTGCTGGAGTCGACCGACGTGCCGGTCGAGCGGGTCGCCGAGCGGTCCGGCTTCGGGACGACGGCGTCGATGCGCCAGCACCTGCACGCCGCCATCGGGGTCGCGCCGCTGGCCTACCGCCGCACCTACCGCGGACCGACGGCTCACCCGATGTGACGGGGGACTCCCCCCACCTGGGACCACGACGCGGTGATCTCTGGTTGAGTACTACGTACCGGCGCCGCCCTCGCTCATCCGGAGCGGCAGGAATCGACGTCGGGCTGAGGCTGCGCCACCTTGGTGCGCCCGGCTGACCGACGTCTCGCCGACGATGCGAGCCCGCCCTGCCACCGTGCAGACGTGCCGGCGCTCGCGCTCGCCGAGGTGCTCGTGCGGCCACTCGAGCGTCGAAGGACCCCAGTGACCTCCATCAGCAACTCCCCTGCCTCCTCCGAGACCCCCCGCCGCCGCCGCGGTGGGCGCGGCCGCGGCACCCGCCCGGCCGGCGAGCAGCAGGTCCAGCACCGCCCCGCGCCCGCGGCCGTGCCCGCGCCCGTCGTGGTCCCGGTCGGCGCCGACGCCACCGTGCTCCCCACCGACACCAGCTTCGAGGCCCTCGGCGTCCCCGCGCCGCTGGTCGAGGTGCTCACCGGCAGCGGCATCACCGCGCCGTTCCCCATCCAGGTCGCCACGCTGCCCGACAGCCTCGGCGGCCGCGACGTCCTCGGCCGCGGGCGCACCGGCTCAGGCAAGACCTTGGCCTTCAGCCTGCCGCTCGTCGCGCGCCTCGCGGCGTCGGACAGCAAGCGGCAGCCCAAGCGGCCTCGTTCGCTGATCCTGGTCCCGACCCGCGAGCTGGCCAACCAGGTCGCCGCCGTCGTCGACCCCATGGCCCGCGCCCTGGGCATGAAGACGACGACGATCTTCGGTGGCGTCGGCCAGAACCCGCAGGTGCAGGCCCTGGCCCAGGGCGTCGACGTCGTCATCGCCTGTCCGGGCCGGCTCGAGGACCTCATCGGCCAGGGGCACTGCGACCTCGGCGGCGTGGAGATCACCATCCTCGACGAGGCCGACCACATGGCCGACCTGGGCTTCCTGCCGGGCGTCAAGCGCCTCATGGACCGCACGCCGAAGACCGGTCAGCGGCTGCTGTTCTCCGCCACGCTGGACAACGGCGTCGACGTGCTGGTGAAGCGCTACCTGAGCAGCCCGGTGACCCACTCGGTCGACCCGGCGGTCGCGCCGGTCAGCACCATGACCCACCACGTCTTCCACGTGCAGACCGCCGACAAGGGTGAGGTCGTCCGCCAGCTCGCGTCCGGGCTGGGCCGCAGCGTGCTGTTCACCCGCACCAAGCACCAGGCGAAGAAGCTCGCCAAGCAGCTCACCGCCCAGGGCATCCCCGCGGTCGACCTGCACGGCAACCTGAGCCAGAACGCGCGCGAGCGCAACCTCGAGGCGTTCAGCAACGGCTCGACCCGGGTGCTGTGCGCGACCGACATCGCCGCCCGCGGCATCCACGTCGACGACGTCGCGCTGGTCGTGCACGTCGACCCGCCGACCGAGCACAAGGCCTACCTGCACCGCTCGGGCCGCACGGCCCGCGCCGGTGCCGGTGGCATCGTCGTCACCATCACCACGCCCGACATGGTCGGCGAGGTGCGCACGCTCACCCGCCAGGCCGGCATCAACCCGGTGGTCAGCCAGGTGCGCCCGGGCTCCGAGGAGATCGCGGAGCTCGCCGGTCCGGCGGCCCCCTACGTGGAGCCGGCCCCCGCGCCCGAGCCGCAGCCGCAGGGCTCCGGCGGTGGACGCCGCCGTCGTGGCGGCTCGGGCTCCGGTTCGGGCTCGGCCGCGGCCAAGCCGGCCGGCTCGTCCGGGCGCAGCGGCGGCTCGGGTTCCGGCCGGCCCAGCGGCCCGGCCCGCACCCGCGCCGAGCTCGCCGCCCGGGCCGGCTCGTCGTCGGCCGCCTCGTTCAGCGCCCGCTCCCGCCGAGGCCGCTGAGCACACGGGTGGGGTGGCCGGACGTCTCCGGCCACCCCACCCGTCCTCCCTCACCGCCGCGCGTCCTCCCTCACCGCCGACCGTGCGGGAGGACGCTCGGTGATCAGGTTCCCTGATCCCAGCGGCGGCGCGGAGTGCTCAGTTCCCGCTGGAGAAGGCGGCGTCGAACGCCGCCGACGGCGGGTCGAACGCCAGCCGGCGGACGAACTCCAGCGCCTCGGGGGCGCCGACCAGGCGGTCCATGCCGGCGTCCTCCCACTCCACCGAGATCGGCCCGTCGTAGCCGATGGTGTTGAGCATGCGGAAGCAGGCCTCCCACGGGACGTCGCCGTGCCCGGTGGAGACGAAGTCCCACCCGCGCCGCGGGTCGGCCCAGGGCAGGTGCGAGCCCATCCGGCCGTTGCGGCCGTTGCCGACCTGCTTCTTCGCGTCCTTGCAGTCGACGTGGTAGATCCGGTCCTTGAAGTCCCAGATGAAGCCGACCGGGTCCAGGTCCTGCCACACGAAGTGCGACGGGTCCCAGTTGAGGCCGAACGCCTCGCGGTGCCCGATCGCCTCCATGGTGCGGACCGTCGTCCAGTAGTCGTAGGCGATCTCCGACGGGTGCACCTCGTGCGCGAAGCGCACCCCGACCTCGTCGAAGACGTCGAGGATCGGGTTCCAGCGGTCGGCGAAGTCGCGGTAGCCGTCCTCGATCATCGACTCAGGCACCGGCGGGAACATCGCCACGGTCTTCCAGATCTTCGACCCGGTGAACCCGACGACGGTCTTCACGCCCAGCTTCGCCGCCGCGCGGGCGGTCAGCTCCATCTCCTCGGCGGCCCGCTGCCGGACGCCCTCGGGGTCGCCGTCGCCCCACACGCGCGGGTGCACCATGCCCCGGTGCCGCTCGTCGATCGGGTCGTCGCAGACGGCCTGGCCGTTGAGGTGGTTGGAGATGGCGAACACCTGCAGGTCGTGCCGCTTGAGCAGGTCGAGCTTCTCCTGGACGTAGGAGTCGTCGTTCGCGGCGCGCTCGACGTCGAGGTGGTCGCCCCAGCAGGCGATCTCCAGGCCGTCGTAGCCCCAGCCGGAGGCCAGCCGGCACATCTCCTCGAAGGGCAGGTCGGCCCACTGGCCGGTGAAGAGGGTGACGGGACGGGGCATCAGCTGTCTCCTCGCGGGTCGGTGATCATGAGGGAATCTCGGTCCAGGCCGAGCGATCGGCGGCGCTGCGCTCGACGGCGTCGAGCACCCGCTGCACCTGCAGGCCGTCGGCGAACGACGGCGCCGGGTCCTCGCCGGCCGCGATCGCGGTGACGAGGTCGACGACCTGGTGGGTGAAGCCGTGCTCGTAGCCCAGGCCGTGCCCGGCCGGCCACCAGGCGCCGACGTAGGGGTGCTCGGGCTCGGTGACGATGATCCGGCGGAAACCGGCGGTCTCCGCGGGCTCGCTGCCGTCGAAGAACTGCAGGACGTTCATGTCCTCGAAGTCGAAGGCCAGGCTGCCGGCCGAGCCGTTGATCTCGATGCGGATACCGTTCTTGCGGCCGAGCGCGAAACGGGTGGCCTCGAAGACGCCGAGCGCTCCCCCGGTGAACCGCGCGAGGAAGGCGGCCGCGTCGTCGACGGTGACCTGTCCGGTCCCCGCTCCCCCCACGCCCCCGAGCTTGCCGCTCTCCGCGGGCAGCGGGCGCTCGGTCACGAAGGTCTCCAGCGCCGCGCTGACCCCGGTGAGGGTCTGGCCGGTGATGTACTGCGTCAGGTCGACGACGTGCGCCCCGATGTCGCCGAGCGCGCCGGAGCCGGCCTTGTCCTTCTCCAGCCGCCACGACATCGGGGCCGACGGGTCGGCGATCCAGTCCTGCAGGTACTGCGCGCGGACGTGCCGGACCTCCCCGATCCGGCCGTCGGCCACCAGCTTGCGGGCCAGCCCGATGGCGGGCACCCGCCGGTAGGTGAAGCCCACCATCGACCGCACGCCGCGGGTCGCCGCCTTGGCGGCGGCCTCGGCCATCGCCTCGGCCTCGGCGACGGTGTTGGCCAGCGGCTTCTCGCACAGGACGTGCTTGCCGGCCTCGAGTGCGGCGATCGCGATCTCGGCGTGGGTGTTGCCGGGGGTGCAGACGTCGACCAGGTCGACGTCCTCGCGCTCGACCACCCGGCGCCAGTCGGTCTCGGTGCCGCGCCAGCCGAGCTTGCCGGCGGCCTCGGCGACCTTGGCGGGGTCCCGGCCGGCCAGCACGGTCAGCTCCGGGCGCAGGGGGAGGTCGAAGAAGTGGGGGGCGGTGCGCCAGGCGTGCGAGTGCGCGGCGCCCATGAAGGCGTAGCCGATCAGCCCGATGCCGAGGGTGGGGGTCATCTGCAACTCCGGAGCGGGGGTGGCGCGGCAGGGGAGCGCGAACGCTCCCCTGCCGCACCGTGGACGGATCAGGACTCGAACGCGCGGTCGATGTAGTCCTCGACGTTCTCGGCGGTGACGACGGGGGCGTTGAGCACGATCTCCCGCGGGACCTCGGGCGAGACCAGGTCGGACAGCGACTTGCCCTGCGCGACCAGGCGGGCGAGCGCGATGCCGTCAGCGGCCTGGGTGTGCGGGTAGATGACGGTCGCCTGGAGGACGGAGTCGCCCTCCTGGATCTCGCGCATGGCGTTCGCCGACCCGGCGCCGCCGACCATCACGAACTCGTCGCGGCCGGCGTTCTCGATCGCGGCCAGGACGCCGACGCCCTGGTCGTCGTCGTGGTTCCACAGGGCGTCGATCTGCGGCGCGGCCTGCAGCAGGTTGGCCGCGGCCTCCTCGCCGCCCTCGACGGTGAAGTCGGCCGCGACGCGGTTGTCGACGTCGAGGCCGCAGTCGGCGAGCGCGTCGGCGAAGCCCTGGCTGCGGTCCTGGGTCAGGGGCAGCGAGTCGATGCCGGCGATCTCGGCGACGACGGCGTCGGGGTTGTCGCCCACCTGCTCGCAGATGTAGGTGCCGGCGGAGACGCCCATGCCGTAGTTGTCGCCCAGGATGGTGGCGCGGGCGGCGAACGGGCTGTTGAACTCGCGGTCCACGTTGATCACCGGGATGCCGGCCTCCATCGCCTGCAGCGCGACCGGGGTCATCGCGGCGCCGTCGAAGGGCAGCAGCACGATCGCGTCGACGCCCTCGTTGATGAAGGTCTCGACCTGGCTGATCTGCGTGCTGACGTCGTTGGTGCCCTCGGCGACGATCAGGTCGACGTCCTCGTAGTTCTCGGCCTCGGCGCGGGCGGCCTCGGTGATGCCCGCCATCCAGCCGTGGTCGGCGGCCGGTGCCGAGAAGCCGATCCGGACGGTCTCGCCCACCTCGTCGTTCGAGCTGGCGACCGCGTTCCCGCCGCCGCCACCCTCCGACGCGGGGGTCTCCGGCTCGTTGCTGGTGCAGCCGGCGACGAGCACGCCGGCGCCGGCCAGGGCGACCGCGGTGGACATCAGGCGACGGTAGGGGCGCTGCCTCGCTGCAGACATGTTCTCTCCTCGGGGTGCTTCTCCGGCGGGTCGCCGGCAGGTGCGGGTGGGTGGGACGGGTGGTTCGGTCAGGGGGTGGGGCCGGCGCCGGGCCGGTCCCCGCCGGGGGCACCCGGCACGCTCGTGCCACCGGCCACCGCGCCCGCCGGGGAGCCCCCGGCGACCGGTCCGCCGGAGGACGACTCGCCCCGGCCGGAACGCAGGCGGTGCAGCCAGCCCGAGCCGCCCCCGCGGCCCTCGGCGAGCCGCATCTGGAGCAGGACGGCGACCACGATGATCACGCCGCGCGCGACCGCCTGGACCGAGCTGGAGAGGTTGTTGAGCGTGAAGATGTTGCCGAGCGTGACGAAGATCAGCACGCCCAGGACGGTGCCGACGATCGTGCCGCGCCCACCGGTGAGCAGGGTGCCGCCGATCACGACGGCGGCGATCACCTCGAGCTCCAGCAGCGTGCCGTGGGTCGAGCTACCGGTCGTCGTCCGGGCCATGAGCATCACGGCGGCGATGCCGCAGGTGATGCCGGAGAGCACGTAGAGCTTGAGGGTGTGCCACTGCACCCGGATCCCGGCGAGCCGCGCGGCCTCGGCGTTGCCGCCGACGGCGAAGGTGTGCCGGCCGAACGTGGTGCGGTTGAGCAGGATCCAGCCGCCGATCGACACCAGCGCCCAGATGATCACCAGCATCGGGACGCCCAGGACGTCGCCGCCGAAGAAGTCGAGGAAGCCGTCGTTCTGCACGATCTGGGTCCGGCGGTTGGCGATGATCTCGGCCAGCCCGCGCGCCGCGGCGAGCATGGCGAGGGTGGCGATGAAGGCCACCAGGCGCCCGTAGGCGATGACGACCCCGTTCACCAGCCCCGCCCCGGCGCCCACCGCGATCGCCGTGAACACCATGACGATCCAGTGGAAGTCCTCGGCCATGGCCTGGGTCGCCAGCGTGGTCGCCCACACCGACGAGAGCGCGACCAGCGCACCGACCGAGAGGTCGATGCCGCCGCCGATGATCACGAAGGTCATGCCGATGCTGACCACGCCGACGACCGCGGCCAGCCGCAGGATGGTCAGGACGTTGTCGATGTCCACGAACCGCTCCGGCGCGGTCACCGCGCCGACGACGCAGAGCAGGGCCAGGGCCACGACGAGGCCGAGCAGCGGCCCCGCCGACCCGGCCATGAGACCGGGACGCTTGCCGTTGGTGCCCTCGGGTGCGCGGTCCTTCGAGGGCGCGGGCGCGCCCGCTCCCCCGGTCGTCGCGGTGCTGCCGGTCATGCCACGTCCCCTTCGTGCGGCTGTGCGGTGGCCTGCTGCCGGTTGCCGCGTGGGCGCGGGCCGACCGTTCCCTCCATGACGAGGTCGAGCACGGCGTGCTCGTCGAGCGCGTCGGCCGGTTGCTCGGCGACGACCGCTCCGTCGGAGATCACCAGCACCCGGTCGGCGAGGCCCAGGACCTCCGGGATCTCGCTGGACACGACGACGACGGCGACCCCGCGGTCGGCCAGCTCGCGGATCAGCGCGTAGATCTCCGAGCGGGCCCCGACGTCGACCCCGCGGGTGGGCTCGTCCAGGAGCAGCACCCGGCAGTCGCGCAGCAGCCAGCGGGCGAGCACGACCTTCTGCTGGTTGCCGCCCGAGAGCGTCCGCACCTCGCGGTTGACGTCGGGCGGGCGGACGTCGAGGGCCTGCACCTGCTCGCGGGCGGCCTCCTTCTCGCTGCTGCCGGAGAGGAAGCCTCCGCGGGCGAAGCGGGCCAGGCTGGCGATGCTGATGTTGCGGTAGACGGCGTCGCCGAGCAGCAGCGCCTGGCTCTTGCGCTCCTCGGGGGCGAGCCCCACCCCGGCCGACACCGCGGCGGAGACGCGCCCCGGCCGCAGTGGCTTCCCCGCGACCGAGACGGTGCCGCTGGTGGCCCGGCGCGCGCCGTAGATCGTCTCGAGGATCTCCGAGCGCCCCGAGCCGACGAGGCCCGCCAGCCCGACGACCTCGCCGGGCCGGACGTCGAAGGACACGCCGTGGAAGGTGCCGCGCAGGCCGAGGTCGCGGACCGAGAGCAGCGGTTCGGCGGCGGCGACCGGCCGGCGGTCGGGGAAGACGTACTCGATGTCCCGGCCGGTCATCAGCTCGATCACCTGGCGGGTGGAGGTGTCCCGCACCGGCAGCCCGGTGGCCACGGTGCGCCCGTCCTTGAGCACGGTGATCCGGTCGCCCACCTCGCGGATCTCCTCGAGCCGGTGGGAGATGTACACGACCGCGACACCGTCGCGGGTCAGGTCGCGGATGACCTCGAACAGGTGCTGGACCTCTTCGTTGTCGAGGACGGCCGAGGGCTCGTCCATCACGATGAGCTTCGCGTCCTGCGAGAGCGCCCGGGCGATGCTGACCATCTGCTGCGCGGCCGCGGGCAGCGAGCCGACCTCGGCCGTCGGGCTGATCTCCGGGTGCCCGAGGCGGGCCAGCAGCGTGCCGGCGGCCTCGTTCGCCGGTGCCGGGCGGGCCAGGCCGAACCGCGAGAGCTCCCGCCCGAGGAAGATGTTGTCGGCCACGGTGAGGCCGGCGACCAGGTCGAGCTCCTGGTAGATGGTGGCGATCCCGTGCTTCATCGCCGCCTGCGGGTTGGTCAGCGCGACGGGCTCGCCCCGCCACTCGATCCGGCCGCCGTCGGGCTGGTGCGCCCCGGCGAGGACCTTGATCAGCGTCGACTTGCCCGCGCCGTTCTGCCCGAGCAGGCAGTGCACCTCACCGGCGCGCACGTCGAGGTCCACGCCGTCGAGCGCCCGCACGCCCGGGAAGGTCTTGACGATGCCGTGCATCTCCAGCAGGGGCGCCCCCGCGCCGTCCCTGCTCCGTGCACCCGGTGCATCGGCCACGTCGCCACCTCCGGAAGACTTTTGCTCAGCGCTGACCATTAGTCCGTTGAGGCGACAACATATGGGGGGCGTCACACGGGGTCAAGGCTGCTGGGCCGCGGTTACCGAACCGAGACCGGCGATTACTTCGTCGGCCTCCGGCCGACACCGCGACCAACGGCCGTCCCCGATCTGCTCGGAGCCGTTGCGTCGCCCCTGCGCGGACCCCTGCGGGGCCCACTCGGCGCGACCGGGCACACCCCACGGCGGGGTGGGTGGGCACTACCTGGCGAGGGCGTCGACGGAGTCCTCGTCGAGGAACTCCTCGATGGCCATGAGCGCGGCTCCCACCCGTCCGGAGAGGTCGGGCGCCTCGCTCACGGTGATCTCCAGGGTCCGGGCGGCCAGCGGCATCGCCCGCCGGTAGACGGCCTCGCGGATCCCGGCGAGCAGCGGGACGCCGGCCTGCGCCACCCCGCCGGTCATGACGATGCGGTGCGGGTTGAAGAAGTTGACCAGCGAGGCGAGCACCGTGCCGATCGTGCGCCCGGCGCCCCGCACCAGCTCCAGCGCGACCCCGTTGCCCTCGGCGGCCAGCCGCACGACCTCGCGGACCGTCTCCACCGGCAGGCCGGCCGCGACCGCGTCCCGCAGCAGCGCACCGCCCCCGGCGATCGCCTCGAGGCAGTTCTCCTGCCCGCACCGGCAGACGACGGTGCGCCCGTCGGGCTGGGCCACGTGGATGTGCCCGATGTCCCCGGCGCTGCCCTGCGCTCCGCGGTAGACGCGGCCGTCGACGATCACTCCGCAGCCGATGCCGGTGCCGACCTTGACGACGAGCAGGTCCTGGGAGGAGCCGGCGACCCCGATCTCGCCCAGCGCCATCACGTTGACGTCGTTGTCCACGTAGACGGGGCACTCGTAGCGGCCGAAGGCGGTCGGGATGGGGTGGTCGTGCCACCCCGGCATGATCGGTGGGTGCGACGGCCGGCCGGTCGAGAACTCCACCGGCCCGGGCACGCCGACGCCGACGGCGCAGACGTCACGCGGGGTCAGCCCCACGTCGGCGAGCACCTTCTGGGCGAGCCGGTCGACCTCGGCGAGCACCGGGCCCGGCCCGTCGGCGATGTCGATCGGGTGCCCCACGGTGCCCAGGATCTGCGCCGAGAGGTCCGTGACGGCGACGTCGACGCTGGTGACCCCCAGGTCGACGGCGAGGACGCACCCGGCCCGGCTGTTGAACTGCAGCAGCGTCGGCGGGCGGCCACCGGTGCTCCAGCCCCGGCCGCCCTCCTCCAGGAGGTTCGCCGCGATCAGCTGGTCGACGCGCGCGCTGATCGTGTTCCGCGACGCGCCGGTGAGGGCCACGAGGTCCGCGCGGCTGCGCGCGCGGCCGGTGCGCACGTGACGCAGCAGCACGCCGGCCGAGGCAGAAGTGGACGCCACGCCGCCATAGTGGCACGCCCGCGGCGCCGTTCCGGGTGACGTGGACCGATGGGGGGACGGCGGCACGGTTGACGACCGGCGCACGGGGCACGCTCGTTGAGCACTGGACCAGCCCCCGACCCGAGAGGTGCACACCCATGGGCCTGCCCATCACCCTGTCCGAGATCGCGCCCCGCATCTCCGCCGGCGCCTTCATCCTCAACAGCGGCCTCGGCAAGCGCGGCGCCGACGAGGAGGCCGCGGCCGGCATGCACGGCTTCGCCGCCGGCACCTACCCGTTCCTGGGCAGCGTGGCGCCGCAGCAGTTCGCGAAGGCGCTGTCGACGGCGGAGATCGCCATCGGCGCCGCGCTGCTCACCCCGTTCGTGCCGACCGCCGTCGCCGGGGCCGCGCTCACCGCCTTCTCCGGCGGGCTGCTCGGCCTCTACCTGAAGACGCCGGGCATGCGGAAGGAGGGCAGCCTCGCCCCCACCGAGCAGGGGCTGGCGATCGCCAAGGACAGCTGGCTCCTCGGCATCGGCATCGGCCTGCTGGTGCGCGGCACCGTCGACCGCGAGCCCCGGCGGGTGCGCAAGGCCGCGAAGACGCTGGACAAGGCGAATAAGCGGGCGGCGAAGGCCCGCAAGCGCCTCAACGGCTGACCGGCCCCGGGGGCTCCTCCCCCGGCAGGTTCACCAGGCCGACCAGCCGGCGCCGGCGCCCGTCGCCGGGCCGGTTGGCCAGCCGCTCCCGCAGCACCGCGCGCAGGTCGGCCAGGAGCTCGCCGAACTCCGCGTCGGTGAGCCACAGCCCGACCTGGCGGTAGCCGACGCCGTCCCGCGCCAGGTCGGGCTCCCCGCGGTCGAGGTAGCGGTCGAAGTCGGCGAGCAACGAGGCGACGAAGGCGGTGAACGCGCGCCGGTGGTCCTCGGCGGTCATGGCGGCGAGCTCCTCGGCCGGCACGTCCGCCGCCTCGAGCACGAGCCGGTAGCTGCGCTCGGCGGCGCCCCGGACCTTCCGCTCCCCCACGACCGCCAGCACCCCGGCGTCGGCCAGGACGCCGACATGCCGGTACAGCGACGCGACCGGGACGTCGGGCAGCGCCGACCGCAGCTCCCCGGTGGTCAGCGTGCGGTCGCCGAGGAACGCCTGCACGACACGCAGCCGCACCGGGTGGAGCAGTAGGTCGACCGAGTTCACGCGTCACCGTTCTCATGTTTGACAACAGTCTCAGATCTGAGAATAGTGACTGGCATGGCCACGCTGCAACTGACGCCCTCCACCCTGTCCGTCCGCCTCACCCGCACGGAGAAGATCGCCGGCCTCCTGCGGGACGTCGACGTGCCGCGCTCGGCGATCCGCTCCGTCGAGGTCGTCGCGGACGCCCTCCCCGCGACCCGCGGTCTGCGCGCCCCCGGCCTGGCGCTCCCCGGCGTCCGGAAGGTCGGCACCTGGCGGCGCCCCGGCGAGCGCACGCTGGTCTGCGTGCGGCGCGCGCAGCCGGCCGTGCGGGTCCGCCTCGAGGGCCAGCGCTACGGCACGTTGCTCGTCGGCGCCGACGACGCCGACGCCGTGGCCGCCTCGCTCCGGCCGGTCCGCTGACGTGCGCGACGTCGCAGTCGAGGTGCCCGGTCCGAGCCCGCTCGCCGGCGCCCTCGCGCTCCCCGACGCCCCGCTGCCCGTCCCCGCCGTGCTCCTGGCGTCCGGCTCGGGCCCGCTGGACCGCGACTCGAACCACCGCCGCGCCCGCTTCGACGTCGCCCGCCAGCTGGCGCACGCGCTGGCCGGGGCCGGGATCGCCTCGCTGCGCTACGACAAGCGCGGGGTCGGCGGCAGCCCCGGTGACTGGCGGACCGCCGGCCTGCACGACAACGTCGACGACCTCGGCGCGGCGCTCGACCACCTGCGCGGTCGGCCGGAGGTCGATCCCGCGCGGGTGCTGCTCGCCGGGCACAGCGAGGGCGCGCTCCTCGCGGCCTCGCTCGCCGCGCGCGGCGCCCCGGTGGCCGGGCTGGTGCTCCTCGCGATGAGCGCGACGCCCGGCGAGGAGCTGCTCCGGTGGCAGGCCCGGCAGCTCGGCCCCACGCTGCCGCGGCCGGTGCGCGCCCTGCTCCGGCTGCTGCGCACCGACCTGGAGACGAAGGTGATCGCCAACCACGAGCGGATCCGGGCCACGACCACCGACGTCGCCCGGATCGGCGGCGCCCGGGTCAACGCCCGCTGGCACCGCGAGTTCCTGGCCCACGACCCGCGCGAGGACCTGCGCCGGATCGACGTCCCCGTGCTCGCGGTCACCGGCACCAAGGACCTGCAGGTGCGCCCGGAGGATCTGGCGGTGATCGCGGCGACGGTGGGCGGGCGGGTCGAGACCCGGCTGGTCCCCGACCTCACGCACACGTTGCGCCGCCAGCCCGGTCGCGCCTCGCTGACCGCGTACCGGCGGGAGCTGCGCGGTCCCGTGGACCCCGAGGTGCTCAGCACGGTCGTCACCTGGTGTGAGCACGAGGTCACACCCGCCGACGGCGCGACGCCCCGCTGAGCGGCGCGCCGGAAGCACTTCCGCCGCGGGGCGCCCGGCCGCAGGATCTCGATCCCACGATGGTCGCCGTCCGGTGGCCGGTCCGGAGGAGGTCCCGTGCGTTCCTGGAACAAGCGTCCAGCGGCCCATCGCCTGGCCGTCGCGATCACGGGCCTCGCCCTGGTCGTGGCCGGCTGCGGCTCCGACGACGGCGACACCGAGGCCGTGGCCGACGCCCCGGCCGAGGTCACCACCGAGTCGACGACGCCCAGCGCGGCCGAGACCTCGGCGTCCACCGCCTCCTCCGCGCCGGCCGGTGAGCAGCAGGCGGAGACCGTCGAGGCCCAGCTGATCGACTTCGCGATCGAGTTGGACGAGGACAGCTTCTCGGCCGGCACCTACGAGTTCGCCGTCTCGAACGAGGGCGACGCCAGCCACGACTTCATCGTCGAGCGCGACGGCGAGGACGTCACCGGTACCCAGGTGCTGCAGCCCGGGCAGTCGGAGACCCTCACGGTGGAGCTCGAGCCGGGCAGCTACGTCTTCTACTGCTCCGTGGGCAACCACCGGGCGATGGGCATGGAGGTCAGCGTGGAGGTCGCGTGAAGACGGCCCCTACCCGCGACCGGTCCGGGGCGCTCATCTGGCCGCTGCGTCTCATCGGCGGCGCACTGCTCGTCGCGATGGGCTGGCTGCACCTGGACCTGTGGCTCGACGGCTACCGGACCATCGACGTCATCGGTCCGCTGTTCCTGCTCAACGCGATCGCGGGGTTCGGCCTCGCCCTGCTGGTGCTCGTCACCCCCCGCCGGCTGCTGTGGCTCGCCGCGGCGCTGGGAGCACTGACCGCGCTCGGCACCCTCGCGGGCCTCCTGCTGTCGACGACCGTCGGCCTGTTCGGCTTCGTCGAGACCACCGCGGCACCGCTGTGGTGGGAGTCCTTCTGGATCGAGGCGGCGGCGGTCGTCGTGCTCGCGGTGCTCGCCGTCGAGGCCCGGCGGCGACCCGCCTGACCCGCGCGGGTGGGTGGGGGCCTCCCCACCCACCCGCGCGGGGCTGCGCTCAGCGGACGCCGAGCAGGTGCTCCATCGCCAGCTGGTCGAGCCGCTCGAAGTGCAGACCGCGGGCGCCGAGGGCCTCGGGGTCGTGCGCCTCGCTGCGCAGCGCGTCGAGCGACTCGCCCTCGCCCAGGGTCGGGACGGCGAGCTCGCCCACGCGCGCGGCCTCCAGGGCCTCGGCGACCTCGGGGTCGGCCCGGAACGCCTGCACCTTCTCCCGCAGGATCAGGTAGTTGCGCATGCAGGCGCGAGCGGTCTCCCAGACCCCGTCCATGTCCTCGGTCCGCGGCGGCTTGTAGTCGAAGTGCAGGTAGCCGTCGTAGGCCTTGCCCGTGCCCGAGCCCAGGAGGGTGTCGACGGTCCAGAACGCACCGCGCAGGTTGCCGGCGCCGAAGCGCAGGTCCTGGTCGAAGCGGGGGCCGTGCTGGCCGTTGAGGTCGACGTGGAAGAGCTTGTCGTGCCACAGCGCCTGGGCGATGCCCTGGGCGAAGTTCAGCCCGGCCATCTCCTCGTGCCCGACCTCGGGGTTCAGGCCGACGCGCGAGGGCTCCTCCAGCTCGTTGATGAAGGCGATGGCGTGGCCGATGGTCGGGAGGAGGATGTCGCCGCGCGGCTCGTTGGGCTTGGGCTCCAGGGCGAAGCGGATGTCGTAGCCCTTGTCGCGCACGTAGGCGCAGAGGACGTCCAGCCCCTCCTTGTACCGGTCGAGCGCGGCGGCGACGTCCTTGGTGGCGCCGGACTCCGCACCCTCGCGGCCGCCCCACAGCACGTAGGTCTTCGCGCCCAACTCGGCGGCGAGGTCGATGTTGCGCAGCACCTTGGCCAGGGCGTACCGGCGCACGGCGCGGTCGTTGGCGGTGAAGCCGCCGTCCTTGAACACCGGGGCGCCGAACAGGTTGGTGGTGGCCATCTCCACGCCGACGCCGGTCTCGGCCAGCGCCTTCTTGAAGCGCTCGAGGGTCGCCTCGCGGCTGGCGTCGTCGGGCACCAGGTCGTCGTCGTGGAAGGTGACGGCGGCCGCGCCGAGCTCGGCGAGCCGGTGCACGGCCTCGACCGGGTCGAGCGGGGGCCGGACGGCGCCGCCGAAGACGTCGACGCCCTGCCAGCCGACGGTCCACAGACCGAAGCTGAACCTGTCGTCCTTGCGGGGGGTGTAGTCGCTCATGCGGGGATCTCCGTCCGGGTCGATCGGTGGGGCGTGCTGGGCTCGGCGCCCTCCGGCGCGCGCTGGCTCGCGCGGCCGTCGGCGGACGAGGGGGTGTGCTGCTCGCCGGGGGCGAGGTCGGTCACCAGGTCGGCGACCTGGGCGTCGACGGGGCGGCCGCGGTCCGGGGCGGGCCGGGTGGTCACCGGGCGCCTGCCCCGGTCGGCTCGAGGGAGGGCACGGGGACCAGCGTCGGGTCGTCGAACACCGACTCGAGGGCGACGTGCGCGCCGCCGCGCACGGCAGCGGTGAAGCCCAGCGTGGAGAGGACGACGCGCGCGCCGGCCACCCCGGGCCCCAGCACCCGGACCTCCAGCTCGGCCATGAGCGGCTCCATCAGCCACTCCCCGAGCACCGCGAAGTAGCCGCCGAGGATGACCACCCGCGGGTTGAACAGGTTGATCAGGACGGCGGCGCCGGTGCCGAGGGAGGTGCCGACCTGGTGGAGCGCGGCGAGCGTGCGGGCGTCGCCGGCCTCGGCCCGGGCGGCCACCTCCGACAGGCGGGCCTCGAGGTCACGGGCCGGGTCGCCGACCGGGTCGCCGGGATCGGCGGCCGCGCGCAGGAGTGCGGCCATGCCGACCACGGTCTCCCAGCAGCCGCGCCGACCGCAGCCGCAGACGGCGTCCGGGTCGCCCAGCGACGTGTGCCCCACCTCGCCCGAGAGCCCACCGGCACCGCGCAGCAGCCGGCCCGCGACGATGACGCCGCCACCGACGCCGACCTCACCGGTCAGGTAGACCAGGTCGGGGGTGCGCGCCTCCGAGCCCATGGCCCACTCGGCGATGGCGGAGAGGTTGGCGTCGTTCTCCACGCGGATCGGGAAGTCGGCATCCAGGCGGGCGCGCAGGCCGTCCAGCACCGCGACGTCGTGCCAGCCGATGTTGGGCGCCAGCGTCACCACGCCGTCGACGCTCCGGACCAGGCCTGCGACCGCGACCGTCAGCCCGGCCGGGCGGGCGCCGGTGGCGGCGGCCGCCGCGACGGCGCCGGACACCAGGTCGGCGACGGCGTCCAGGGTCCGCTCGGCCCCGAGCGCGGGGAGGTCGAGCGCCAGCCGCTGCTCGAACAGCACCCCGCCGCGGAGGTCGAGCACCAGCACGGCGGCGTAGTCGACGTTGAGCTCGACCCCGATGCCGCAGACGCATGCCCCGTCGAGGTGCACGGTCAGCCCCGGGCGGCCCACCGACCCGGCCCGGTCGACCTCGCCGGCGGTGACGAGGCGGCGGTCGGAGAGCTCGGCCACGAGGCTGGAGACCGTCGCCTTGTTCAGGCCGGTCTCCTGGGCGATGCGGGCTCGGGAGCGCGGCCCGTGGTCGCGCAGGTGGCGCAGGACCAGCCCGAGGTTGGTGCGGCGCACGGTGGCCTGGTCAGCCGGGGCCCGACGCTCCGACGACCCGTCGTACAGCGACGGCGCCTCCCCCATGCCCACCTCCTCGGACGTCGGACCCGACATTCGTCGGATCAGCAAACAAATTAGGGGTCGCCGGTCGGGCGGTCAAGGCTGCGGGCTCCCCCGCGGCGCGGCGCCCTCCCGCGGGCGCGTGCCCGGCGGTCGGCCTAAGGTCCCGTTCCCATGACGCCCGTGTCCGCGCAGCCCCCCGCCGACCTCACCGCCACCCCGGGGCGGGAGCAGGTCCGATGACGCTCGTCGCAGGAGTCGACACCTCCACCCAGGCCTGCAAGGTGGTCGTCCGGGACGCGGCGACCGGAGAGCTCGTCCGCTCCGGGCGGGCGTCGCACCCCGCCGGCACCGAGGTCGACCCCCGCGCCTGGGAGGACGCCTTCCGCGCCGCGGCGGCGGAGGCGGGCGGCCTCGACGACGTCGACGCCCTCGCCGTCGGAGGTCAGCAGCACGGGATGGTCTGCCTGGACGAGCAGGGCGAGGTCGTCCGCGACGCGCTGCTGTGGAACGACGTGCGGTCGGCCCCCGCCGCCGCCGAGCTCATCCGGGAACTCGGCGACGGCGACGAGGACGCCGGCCGCCGCGCCTGGGCCGACGCCGTCGGGCTGGTGCCGGTCGCCTCCTTCACCGCGACCAAGCTGCGCTGGCTGGCCGACGCCGAACCCGGCAAGGCCGACCGCACCGCCGCCGTCTGCCTGCCCCACGACTGGCTGACCTGGCGGCTGCGGGCCGACCGCGACCTGGCCGCGCTGGTGACCGACCGCGGCGACGCCAGCGGCACCGCCTACTGGTCGGCGCGCACCGGCGAGTACCGCCTCGACCTGCTCGAGCGGGCCATGCGCGGGCGACTCCCGGCGGTCCCCCGCGTCGCCGGCCCCGCCGAGGGCGTCGGCACCCTCGCCGGCGGCCGCGCCGTCCTCGGCCCCGGCACCGGCGACAACGCCGCGGCGGCGCTCGGCCTGGCGGCGCGGCCCGGCGACGTCGTCGTCTCCATCGGCACCTCCGGCGTCGTGTCGGCGGTGACCCCCACGGCGGTCGCCGACGTGACCGGCACCGTGGCCGGGTTCGCCGACGCCACCGGCAACCACCTGCCGCTGGTGGCCACGCTGAACGCCGCCCGGGTGCTCGACGCCGCCACCGCCCTGCTCGGGGTCGACCACGCGACCCTTTCGGAGCTGGCGCTCTCGGCTCCCTCCGGCGCCGACGGCCTCGTGCTCGTGCCCTACCTGGAGGGCGAGCGGACGCCCAACCTCCCCGACGCGACCGGCGCCGTCCACGGCCTCACGCTGCGCACCTCCACGCCGGCGCACTTCGCCCGTGCCGCCGTCGAGGGGCTGCTCTGCGGGCTGGCCGACGGCATCGAGGCCGTCGTCGCCCAGGGCGTGGACGTGCAGCGGGTGCTGCTCATCGGCGGCGCCGCCCGCTCCGAGGCCGTGCAGCAGCTGGCCCCGGGGATCTTCGGCCGGCCGGTCCTCGTGCCGCCGCCCGGCGAGTACGTCGCCGACGGCGCCGCCCGGCAGGCCGCCTGGGTGCTCTCCGGCGCCGACACCCCGCCCGAGTGGGCGCAGCCGGGGCTCCGGGAGTTCGACGCCCCGGCGGCCACCCACGTCAGGGAGCGCTACGCCGAGGTGCGCAGCCGCACGGACGGCCAGTAGAAGGACCTCCCTGCCCCCCACCACTCGCTGCGCTCGCGGTGGGTCCCTGCAGGGAGGCCGTTCCAGCACGTCACCACGCTCCCGGCGGGTCCCTGCAGGGAGGCCGTTCCAGCACGTCACCGGGTCGACCTCGCGGTGTGCGGCGCGGTGGGGTGGCGTGCGGCGAGGACGACGGCGGTCAGAACGCGCCGAGCAGGGCGGCGAGGTCGGCGGGGTGGGTCTGCACGGTCATGTGCGCCGCACCCGGCAGCTCCACCAGCCGGCCGTGCGGCGCGGCGGCGGCCACCCGCTCGGCCCAGTCGTGGGGGCAGAGCGCGTCGCGGTCCCCGCGCACCACGACGACCGGCGCCGTGACCGCCGCCAGCCGCCCCTCGATCGCGTCGGGTGACGCCGACCGCCACAGGGAGCTCATCGCGCGCGGCCCCGTGCACAGCCACTGCCGGAGGATCAGCGGCACCTGCCACCACGGCTCGGCGAGGGCGGTGCGCACCCAGCGCGCCGCGAGCACCCGGAACCGGCGCATCCGCGGGTCGGTGGTGGGCCCGCACAGCAGGACGCCCACCACCCGGGGGGCGCGCGCGGCCGCCGCCACCACCTGGCAGCTCTGCGAGTGCCCGACCAGGACCACGGGCCCCGCGGGCAGTGCCGCGACGGGCCCGCGCGCCAGGTCGTCGACCGACGGCACCGGTGCGCGCCGCCCCATCCCCGGCAGGAGGACGACGTCGACCGCAAGTTCCGCGCGCAACCTGACCGCGGAACGTTCATCCAGGCCCAGACCGGGAACGAGAACGACGGACACCGATCGCGGCACCCGGATGGTCTACCGGGACCGCGGCCGACCCGCGAGCCGACCGAGGTCGACACGCTGTGACGTGCATCTCCCGGGGTGCTCCCGACCGGCACGGGGCCAAGTGGAAGGATGAAAACATCATGACGACATCACCAGCGCAGGCGTCCGCCCCGATCGACTCCCCCGGTGGCCGGCCTCGCGTCGTCATCGTCGGCTCCGGCTTCGGCGGCCTCTTCGCCGCGCAGGCCCTCAAGAAGGCCCCGGTCGACATCACGCTGATCGGCAAGACCGCCCAGCACCTGTTCCAGCCGCTGCTCTACCAGGTGGCCACCGGCATCCTCTCCGAGGGCGAGATCGCGCCCGCCACCCGCGAGATCCTGCGCCGGCAGAAGAATGCGCGCGTCGTCCTCGGCGAGGTCACCGACATCGACGTCGCCGCCCGCACGGTGACCTCCGAGATCCTCGGCCGGAAGCTCGTCCACCCCTACGACGAGCTGATCGTCGCCGCGGGCGCCGGGCAGTCCTACTTCGGCAACGACCAGTTCGCCGAGTTCGCGCCCGGCATGAAGAGCATCGACGACGCCCTCGAGCTCCGCGGCCGGATCTTCGGCGCGTTCGAGCTCGCCGAGATCGCGAAGGACCCGGCCGAGGTCGACCGGCTGCTCACCTTCGTGGTCGTCGGCGCCGGGCCCACCGGGGTCGAGATGGCCGGGCAGATCGCCGAGCTGGCGCGCCGCACCCTGCGCCGCGACTTCCGCAACATCAACCCGATGGGCGCGCGGGTCATCCTGCTCGACGCCGCCCCGGCGGTGCTGCCCTCGTTCGGCAAGAAGCTCGGCGAGGCCGCCCGGCGGCAGCTCAACGACATCGGCGTCGAGGTGCAGCTGGGCGCGATGGTCACCGACGTCGACGCCGACGGCCTCGAGGTCAAGGACACCGACGGCCAGGTCCGCCGCATCCAGGCGGCGACCAAGATCTGGGCCGCGGGCGTGCAGGCCAGCGGGCTGGGCCGGATCCTCGGCGAGCAGACCGGCGCCGAGGTCGACCGCGCCGGCCGGATCTCGGTGCAGCCCGACCTCACCCTGCCGGGTCACCCGGAGATCCACGTGGTCGGCGACATGATGGCCCTCGGCAAGCTCCCCGGCGTCGCCCAGGTCGCCATCCAGGGTGGCCGCTACGCCGCCGAGGCGATCGAGCGGCGGGCCACCGGCAAGCAGCCGCAGAAGCCGTTCGAGTACTTCGACAAGGGTTCGATGGCCACCATCTCCCGGTTCTCGGCGGTCGCCGACATCGGGAAGTTCAAGTTCAGCGGCTTCATCGCCTGGGTGCTGTGGCTGGTCGTGCACCTCATGTACATCGTCGGGTTCAAGAGCCGCATCACGACGGTGCTGCACTGGATGGTCAGCTTCCTCGGTCGGGGCCGCTCCGAGCGGGTGGCCACCCAGCAGCAGGTCTACGGCCGGCTCGCCCTGGAGCAGCTGGGCCCCAACTGGGAGGTGTCCAAGACCGGCGGCCCGAAGGACGTCGACCCCTCGAACGAGGACATCACCCAACGCGACTCCGCCTGACCCACCGCACCGGCGCGGGGCCCGGTCCTCGCGCCGGTGCGTATCGGCCCGGGAACGGGTAGGCGCGCCCCGTGACGCAACGGGGACAGGCGAGCGCAGCACGATCGCAGGCACCTCTCTGGGTCTGGCCCGCGGCCAGCGCCGTGATGGCCGCCGCCGCCGGGTGGGCCCTGGGCATGGTGGAACCCCGCGGCGGGTTCCTCGCCGCCCTGTGGCCGGCCGACACCAGCGCCGCCGGCACGCTCCTGCAGCTGGTGGCCACGGCCGCGGTCACCATCGCCACCCTGACCTTCAGCATCACGATCGTGGCGCTGCAGCTCGCCTCGCAGCAGTTCTCGCCCCGGCTGCTGCGCGACTTCGTCCGCGACGGGGTCACCAAGCGCGTCCTCTCGGTGCTGACCGCCACCTTCGTGTTCGCCGTCACCGGGCTGCGCGGCATCAACAGCTCTCAGCCGGTGCCGACGCTGGTGTGCCTCGTCGCCGCCCTGCTCGGCATCGCCTGCGTCGGCGGCCTGCTGGCCTTCATCAGCCACATGGTGCGCATGCTGCGGGTCGACACCATGATGACGCGGGTCCACGACGACGCGCGGCGGGCGATCGAGACGTTCTACGGCCCCTACACCGGCCACGGGCAGCGGTCCCCGGACGAGCTCGACCTGGAGACCAGCGCGGGGCGGCTGGTGAGCGCCGACCGCAGCGGGTTCGTCGAGGTGGTGGACACGGACACGTTGGTCGACGCCGCCCGCGACCACGACGCCGTCGTCCGCGTCGAGGTCCGTCCCGGCGACATGATCACCATGGGGAGCCCGATCGCCACGACCTGGGGCGGGGGCGAGGACCTGGGTGACGCCGTCCGGGCGGCCGTCGTCCTCAACAACGAGCGGACGATCGACCAGGACGCCGCATTCGGGTTCCGCCAGCTCGAGGACATCGCCGTGAAGGCGATGTCCCCCAGCATCAACGACCCGGTGACGGCGGCGACGGCGATCGGTCACATGGGCGACCTGCTGGTCCGGCTCACCGGCCGGCACCTCGGGCCGACCCTGCACGCCGACGGCGACGGCGTCGGCCGGGCGATCGTCCCCGACCGGGACATCCGGTACTACCTGGACCTGACGTGCGGCCAGGTGGCCCGGTTCGGCGGGAGCGAGCCGACGCTGATCACCGCCCTGCTCCGGATGCTCCGCGACGTCGCCGTCGTCTGCCGGGACGACGAGCAGCGCGCCGAGGTCGAGCGAGCCGCCGACCTGGTCGCCGGGGAGCTGTCCCCCGACTGGAGCCGGCCGGACGCCGACGGCGTCCGGCTGCACCGCGACCAGGTCACCGCGGCCCTCGACGGGCGGATCGCCGACGCCTTCGCCGACCGCGCCGGGGAGACCCGCTCGATGTGAGCCGGGCTCAGGCCGTGCCCAGCCACCAGTCCAGCGCCGTGCCCACGCCGTCCGGCCGCACCACGTGCCCGCCGTCGAACTCGTCGTAGGTGACCTCGTAACCCGACGCGTCGAACGCCGTCGCCAGGCGGCGGCCGCAGCGGTCCACCGGCAGCACCCGGTCACCGGTGCCGTGGGTGATCCACAGCCGCGGCGCCCCCACCTGTGCCGGCGGGTGCGCGAAACCCGGGGAGAAGGCGAGGACGGCGTCGAACAGGTCGCCGTTGGCAGGGCCGACGGAGAGCGCGTAGGAGGCGCCGTCGGAGAACCCGCCGACCGCGCGGCGGGAGACCGGTGCCCGCTCGGCCACCTGCGCGAGGGCGGCGTCCAGCACGGCGACGTCCCGGCCCAGCCGCCCGGTGATCAGGTCCCAGGTGGACGCGCCCGAGCGCGGCGCGAGGACGAGGACGCCACGCCCGGCGGCGGCCGCGCCCACCGCGGAGAGGCTCTGCGCCGGGGTCCCGCCGGCGCCGTGGAAGAACACCAGCAGCGGACGCGGGACCGGCTCGCCCGGCGGGACGGCGAGCAGCACCTCCGCTCCCCCGCCGAGGTCCAGCGCGTGCACCCCGGCCGGCCAGGCCTCGCCCGGCGGCGTGACCGTCGGGCGGCTGACCAGGCGGCCGGTCGCGGCGGCGGCGGGGCCGCTCACGCGTCGAACGCCCCGACCGGCACGTGCTCGTCGGCCCGCTCGAGGTGCAGCGGCTGCAGCGGCGTCGTGTCGTCGAGGTGGAGGAAGGCGTCGTAGCGCTCGCCGAGGACGGTGGGCACGTAGTTGCCCCACTTCTCCCGCTCGGGCCGGTAGACGACGCCGATGGCCCGGTGGTCCAGCCGCCGGGCCAGCCACTCCGGCCGCTCCCCGCGCGGGAAGACGAAGAGCGCGTCCTCCCCGAGGGCGTCGTGCAGCAGGGCCTCCAGGCTGCCGGGCCGGGCCGGGGGCACCGTCATCCGCTCCATCTGCGCGCCCCACTGCCGCCCCGCGACCACGCCGCCGCGGTAGCCGCCGAACCCCACGAGGACGACGTCGTCGACACCGTGCCGCTCGCGCAGCAGCTGCCCGACGTTCGTCATCCCGGCCGCGGCCATGTCGGTCGCCCGGGCGTCGCCGATGTGGGTGTTGTGCTCCCAGACGACGGCCTTCGGGCCGGCATGGTCCAGGAGCCGGTCGAGGGTGTCGACCATGTGCACGTCGCGGACGTTCCACGACTCCGCCGAGCCCCGCACCATGGCGCGGTAGTACCGCTCGGCGCCCACCACCACCGCCGCGTTCTGCTCCGCGGCGAAGCGCGCGTCGGCCCCGGTGACGGCCTCGGCGTCGCCCCGCCGCTCGCACAGCGCCTGCAGCAGGTCGACGGCGGCCTGCTCGCAGGACGTGGGCGCGAACCGGCTGGCGAAGGCGTACTCCGCGCCGTCCTCTCCAAAGGGCTCGAAGCAGGCCAGCGCCTGCTTGGCCTGGTCGACGTGGCCGGGCTCGTGCGCGGCGAGCCAGTCCACCAGCGCGTGCATCGAGTCCCACAGGCTGTAGACGTCGATGCCGTAGAAGCCGACGCGGCGCTCCTCGGGCAGCCCGGCGTTGTGGTCGCGCAGCCAGCGGCAGAAGTCGACGACGTCGTCGTTGGCCCACATCCAGGTGGGCCAGCGGGCGAAGGCGTCGAGGGCGTCGCGGGGGTCCTCGTCGGCGCCGGCCCGCAGCCGCACGCTGCGGTCCACCCGGTAGCAGTCGGGCCAGTCGCCCTCGACGGCCACCAGGTCGAAGCCGAGCTCCTCGACCAGCCGCCGGGTCAGCGCCGCCCGCCACGCGTAGTACTCGTGGGTGCCGTGGCTGGCCTCGCCGATGGCCACGATCCGGGCGTCGCCGATCCGCTCGAGGAGGGGGTCGAGGTCGGCAGGGCTGCGCAGCGGCCGGGCCAGCTCGCGGATCGGGGCGTGCCGCAGACCTCTCATCGCCGGCTCCCTTCGTGCACGACGGCGGCGGCCACCTCCCGCAGGTCGCCGGTGCGCCGCCAGACGGACCGTTGCCGGTCGGCGGAGGTACCCCGCGCGAACAGCCGGTCAACCAGGTCGCGCACCTCCCCTTCCTCCCCGCGGTCGGCGAGGTCGTCGGCGAGCTCGGCGAGCAGCCCGTCGACCGCGACGCGGGGGTCCACCAGCACCCCGGCGACCGGGTCGAACAGCGATCCGGAGAGGCCGTCCCGGGCGGCCCGCCAGCGCGCCGCGCGCAGCAGTTCCGATCGCGGCTGCTCGAAGGGCTCGTCGCGCCGCGCACGGGCGACGAGGACGCGGACCAGCGAGGCGGCGAGCGTGGCGTGCAGCACGGCGTCGTCGAGGTCGGTGCAGACGTCGGCCAGCCGGAACTCCACGGTGGGCAGGTGCGCCGAGGGCCGCAGGTCCCAGTACAGGTGGGAGGCGTCCTCGATGACGCCGGCGGCGACCAACCCGTCGACGACCGCCCGGAAGCGGTCCGCGGACCCCAACGGCTCGGGGATGCCGGTGTGCGGCCAGCGGCCCCACCACAGCGTCCGGTAGCTCTCGTAGCCGGTGTCCCCGCCGTCGTGGAACGGGGAGCTGCCGGTCATCGCCAGCAGCACCGGCAGGTACACCCGCGCCCGGTCGAGGACGGCGATCGCCGTGTCGAGGTCGGGGACGCCGACGTGCACGTGGCAGCCGCAGATGTCCTGGCGCTGGGCGAGCCCGGCCCACCGCCGCACCATGGCCTCGTAGCGCGGCTCCGGGGTGATGACCTGCTCGCGCCAGCCGGCCGACGGGTGCGTGGAGGCCGCGAGGAGCGCGGCCCCGGCGCCGCCCGCCGCGGCCTGCGCCTCCGCCCGGGTGCCGGCCAGCGCGCTCCGCAGCTCGCCCAGGGTGCGGCAGATGCCGGTGGCCGTCTCCAGCTGGGTGGTGGTGATCTCGGCGTGCACCCGCTCGCCGAACTCGCGCCGCGCGGCGGCGCGGACGAGCTCCGGCCTCGGGGCGAGCGCGAACGACTCGGGGTCGACGAGGTGGAACTCCTCCTCCACCCCGACGGTGGCGCCCGCGACACCCGGACGACCGGCGGTGGACTGCACACGCCCTCCTGTCCCGGGCTGGACCCCTGGCCGCACCGTACGGCCCCGGCGACGCCGCCGCACCCCCCCTGCCCCCCGCCGGACGAGCGTGGCGGCACCACCCGGACGGGTCGTTGCCCCCTTCCCCCCGGGCGCGCAGCCGGGCTCGCCCCGCAGGATGGAGGGGTCGACCTCGGGGGGAGGACGCGGAGGAACTGGGTGCACACCGGACCACGGACGGCCGCGACCCTGCTGGCGGTGGTCTACGGCATCAGCGGTCTCCTCTGCTGGTTCGGCGCCGCGGCGCCGATGGACGACGCCACACCCGTCGGGCTGCTGTGGGCCCTCGGAGGGCTCGGCCTGACCGCGGGCGCGCTGCTGCGGTCGACCGCCGGCCGTGTGCGGCCGTGGCTGCTGCACGCCGGCGTCGCCCTCCTCTCCGTGCTCATCGGCGTGGTCGCGTGGCGCTCGGCGACCGCCGTGGGCGTGGTCGGCCTCGGGCCGGCGCTGATCGCGGTGAGCCTGTACGCCGCGCACTTCCTGCCGCTGCCCGCCGCCCGGGTGCACGGCGCGATCGCGGTCCTCTGCGGCAGCGCCGGTGCGTGGGCCGCCGCCCCCTCGGACTTCCTGTCGGCGTGGGTCGCCGTCGTCGTCTCGGTGGTCGTGCTGACCGAGGTGCAGGGCCGGCTGGCCCGGCAGCTTCGCAGGGCCGCGAGCACCGACCCGCTCACCGGCGTGGCCAACCGCCGCGCCTGGGAGGAGCAGGCGGCCGGGCACCTGTCGCGGGCGGCGCGCACCGGTGAACCGCTGAGCTTCGCGATCCTGGACCTGGACGACTTCAAGGAGGTCAACGACCGCGAGGGGCACCGCGCCGGCGACGACCTCCTCCGCGAGCTCACCGTCGGCTGGCGCCGCCGGCTGCGGCGGGCCGACCTGCTCGGCCGCTACGGCGGCGACGAGTTCGTGCTCTGCCTGCCGGCGACCGACGAGGCCGCCGCGTGGGAGCTGATGGTCGCCCTGGACGGCACGCACCCCTTCGCCTGGACCGCCGGGGTCACCACGGCCCGGCCGGGCGAGGAGCTCGCGACCGTGCTGGCCCGCGCCGACGCCCAGCTCTACCGGCGCAAGCGCGACCGGCTCAGCTGAGTCCCCGGCGCGCGGTCGCGGTCAGCCGCGGCGCCAGTCGTCGGCCGCCAGGTGCGACCCGGCCATGGGGCCCATCTGCAGCATCCCGCCGTCCACCGCCCACGACGCCCCGGTGACGTAGCCGGCTGCCGGCGAGGCGAGGAAGGCGACCACCGCGGCGACCTCCCGGGCGTCGCCGGGCCGGCGCAGCGGGACGCCGGGGCGCTCGTGGCCGGGTGCGGTCGGGTCCTCGTCCTCCTGACCGGTCATGGGGGTGGCGATCTCGCCGGGCGCGACGGAGTTGACGGTGATCCCGTGCTCGGCGAGCTCCAGGGCGGCGACCTTCGTGAGCAGGCCCAGCCCGCCCTTGGCGGCGCAGTAGCCGGCCGCGCCGACGCGCGGGGCGTGCTCGTGCACGCTGGTGATGTTCACGATCCGCCCGCCCTCGCCGGCGGCGACCATGCGCCGGGCGGCGCGCTGGAGGCACAGGAACGCGCCGTCGAGGTCGGTGGCCAGCACCTCGCGCCAGGTCGCGAACTCCAGGTCCAGCAGCGGGGTCGAGTGGCCGGTGCCGGCGTCGTTGACCAGCACGTCGACGCCGCCGAGCGCGTCAGCCAGCTCGTCGACGACGTCGGCGGCGCCGGGGAGCCGGGTGAGGTCGAGGTGGCGCACCTCGGCGCGCCGGCCGAGCGCCCGCACCTGCTCGGCGGTGGCCTCGCCGGCCGCCCGGTCGCGGTACCAGGTGATGCCCACGTCGCAGCCCTGCTCCGCCAGGGCGAGCGCGATCGCCCGCCCGATGCCCGACTCCGACCCCGTGACGAGGGCGACCCGCCCGCTGCTCCCGGCCATGCCGGCGACGCTAACGATCCCGTGACAGCCCCGCACCGCGACGCGTCCGGCGACCCCGCCGGGTAGGAGACCGGCATGGCCGTCACCCGATCCCTGCTCGCCCGGCTCCTGCTCGCGCTCGCCGCCGTCCTCCTCACCTCCACCGGGTGCGTCGCCGTGGAGACCTCGCCCTCGCCCGGCGCCGGGACCGCGTCCGCGCCCGAACCCGACGAGCCGCCGTCGGCCGAGGACGGCGACCCCGCCGCCCGGATGGCCCGCGACGTCTTCGATCGGGTGAACGACGAGCGCGCGGCGCGGGACCTGCCGCCGCTGGAGTGGGACGAGGGGCTGGCGACCGTGGCGCGGGCGTGGAGCGAGGAGATGGCCGGCGCCGGCGGGATCTCGCACCAGGACCTGGGTGAGGTGCTCGGCCGGAACGAGCTGGAGGGCTTCACCGGGGTCGGGGAGAACGTCTTCACCGCGTCCGGCCCGGTGTCCGCCGGGACGGCGCACGTCGGGTGGATGCGCTCGGACGGCCACCGGGTGAACGTGCTCAACCCCGGCTGGAACCGCATCGGCATCGGCTTCTTCTGCGCCCCCGACGGCTCGGTGTGGGCGACGCAGCAGTTCGGCCGCACGGCCGGCGCCGACCGCCCCGAGGTCAGCGACGAGACGCCGCCGGAGCAGCCGATCGCTCGACCGGAGGAGGACGGCCCGAGCTGTGGTTGAGGCCCGCGAGAGGGTCCGCCGGCTCCGGAGGCGGCTGGGGAAGGGCTACCGGCGGGTGCCCCGCCGGGTCCGGCGGTTCGTGGCCTGGCTGCGCAGCCCGGAGTTCCTCACCACCAGCGCGAGCCTGGCCTTCTACGCGATGGTCTCCCTGCCGCCCATGGTGCTGCTGGGGTTCTGGGTCGCCGGTCTGGTGGTCGACGACTCCACGCTGCAGGACCTCGGGACCCAGGTGGAGGACCAGGCGCCGGACCGGCTCCCGGTGGCCGACGTGCTGCGCGCCCTGATCGACGTGGCGTCGACGACCGGGCCCGTGGCGGCCGTCGCGGCGGTCTGGCCGGCGACCACCTACGGCGCCGCCCTGGCCCGGGCGTTCAGCGCCGTCGCACCCGAGACCGAGCGGCGGATCCGCGGCTGGACGGGGCGGCTGCTGGCGCTGGCGATCATCGCCGTGCTCCCGGTCGTGGTGTTCTCGGGGCTCGCCTCGCTGTACCTGGTGCCGCGGCTGCTGGGCTCGGGTCCGGCCCTGCGGATCACCCTGGGTCTGGGCGTGCTGCTGCTCCTGGGCCTGGTCATCGGGCTCATCTACACGCTGTTCCGCCTCTGGGAGACCCGGGTCGGCGACGTCGTCGTCGGCGCCGCCACCGCCACCGGGCTGGTGGCCGCCACCACCGGCGGGTACCTCGTCTACCTGGAGTTCGCCGACTTCACCGCCCGCTACGGGGCGACGGCACTGGCGACAGCGGTGCTGCTGGGCCTCTGGCTGCTGCTGGGCAACGCGGCCCTGATCGCCGGGTACCGCGTGATGGCGCGCCGGGTGCACGCCCGGCGCGCCGCAGGAGCCGACGCCGGCCCCGTCAGCGGGTCGCCCGGCCGAACCGCTGGGCCCACTCGGCCAGCAGGGTCCGCAGCTCCGGGGGCGACTCGACGGTGAACCCGGCCCCGACCGTGCCCAGCGCGAAGGCGGCCCAGCCCAGCTGGTCGGTCTCCATGCGGACCCGGCAGGCCCGGTCCCCGTCGTCCTCGACCGCCGCCCAGGTGCCCGTGCGCGACCGGACCACCGCGGCCGGGGCGTCCACCCGGGCCACGACGGTGAACGACCCGGTGCGCGTGTCCGTGCCGGCGCGGACGAACGCCTCGGGGCTCTCGGCCGGCAGCCGGCGGGGCGCGAAACGGGCTCCGGTCGGCCGGGGCCCGGTCACCCGGTCGAGGCGGAAGCTGCGCCAGTCCCCCCGCCCGGTGTCGTGGGCGACGAGGTACCAGCGGCGGCCCAGGGCCACCAGGGCCGTGGGCTCGACGAGCCGCTCGGTGCGCGCACCGGCGGCGTCGGTGTAGCCGAAGGCGAGCCGCTCGGTGTCCCGGCAGGCCTCGGCGACCGTGGTCAGCACCCCCGGGTCCACGAGCGGCCCCCCGCCCCACGCCCCCCGGGTCGTCACGCGGTCGAGCGCCTCGGCCCGGCGCCGCAGCCGCGCCGGCAGCACCTGCACCACCTTCGTGAGGGCCCGCACCGACGCCTCCCCCATGCCCGCGACCGCCGTCTGCGCGGCCGCCTGCAGCCCGACGGTCAGCGCGACGGCCTCGTCGTCGTCGAGCACCAGCGGTGGCAGCACCGCGCCCGGCGCCAGCCGGTACCCGCCGTCGACACCCGGGCGCGCCTCCACCGGGTAGCCGATCTCGCGCAGCCGCTCGACGTCCCGCCGCAGGGTCCGGAGCGAGACCCCGAGCCGGTCGCACAGGTCGGCACCGGACCACTGGCGTCGGGTCTGCATGAGGGCAAGCAGTCGCAGGGTGCGGTTCCCGGTGTCGGCCACGGGTGGAGATCCTCCTCGATCGAGGCCGGAAAGTGGCACCGATGGCCCCTACCGTCACTCCTGACCGCCCCACCCGACGGAAGGAACCTCCCGATGACCGACAGCGCCCTCAGCCCCGAGCGCGCCGACCTGCTGGAGACCCTCGCCGCGCACCGGTACTTCCTGCGCCACACCGTGCAGGGGCTCAGCGACGAGCAGGCGCGGCAGCGGACGACCGCGAGCGAGTTGACGCTCGGCGGCCTGGTCAAGCACGTGGCCGCGACCGAGGCGGGCTGGGCCCGCTTCGTCGTGGAGGGCACCCAGGCCATGGCCGCGCCGGCCGACGCGGCCGGCGTCGGTGACTGGCAGGACGGCTTCCGTCTGCTGCCGGGCGAGACGCTCGCCGGCGTGCTCGCCGACTACGCCGAGGTGGCCCGGCGCACCGACGACCTGGTGCGCACGCTGCCCGACCTGGACGTCTCGCACCCCCTGCCGGAGGCGCCGTGGTTCGCGCCGGGCGCCACCCGGTCGGCGCGGAGGGTGTTCCTGCACATCGTCGCCGAGACCGCCCAGCACGCGGGCCACGCCGACATCCTGCGGGAGTCCCTGGACGGCCGGAAGACGATGGGCTGAGCCGCTCAGGTGCCCGGCCTGGCCACGGCGGCCGGGCTCCGCAGGACCGGTCCTCGGAACCTCCGCGCGACGTCGGCGGATGCGGGCAGTCCGGCGCCCCCACCGGCAGGAGTTCGGTACCGGCGGCTCCGGTCAGCCGGTCCGGCTCTCCCGGTCGTAGTTGCGGCCGAGGAACTGCGGCACCCGCGCCCAGCGGAAGGCGAAGATCATGACGACGAGGGTCGCCACGTAGGGGATCACCAGGAGCAGCTGCCCCGGGATGTCGGTCCCTGCGATCTCGGTGCGCAGGGCGACCACCTCCATCGCGGCGAAGAACAGGGCTCCCGCCACGATGAACTGCGGGCGCCAGCCGCCGAAGAAGGTGAGCGCGATCGCCAGCCACCCCCGGCCACCCACGATGCCCTCGGTGAAGGTGCCGGTGTAGATCAGCGGCAGGAACGCTCCGGCGATGCCCATGAGCGCGCCGCCGGCCGTCGTCGTCCACAGCCGGGTGCGGACGACGGCGATGCCGAGGCTGTCGGCCGCCCGCGGGTTCTCCCCGACCGATCGCAGGTCGAGCCCGGCCCTGGTCCGGTACAGGAAGAAGTAGAGCGCCACGGCGAGCACCCCGGCGAAGTACACCAGCGCGTTGTGCGAGAAGAAGACCGTGCCCAGGACCGGGATGTCGCTGAGCAGCGGGATCTCCAGGCGCGGCAGGGTGTCGGTGCGCGGAGTGGTCGCGGTCTGGCCGATCACCACCCGGTAGAGGAGCCCGGCCAGCCCGGTGGCGGCGAAGAACAGCGCCAGACCGACGACGAACTGGTCCAGTCGCAGGATGGTCGTCGCCCACCCGAGCGCGAAGCCGAAGACGGCGCCCACCCCCGCGGCGAGCAGGATGCCGAGGGTGCTGCTGTCCGTGGCGAAGCTGATCAGGAACCCGACCGAGGCGCCCAGCAGCATGATGCCTTCCTGGGAGACGCTGAAGACGCCGGCCAGCCCACCCAGCATGGTGCCCAGCGACGCCAGCAGGTACGGGACCATCGCGATCACCGTGAGCTGGGCCAGGGACGTGAACTCGGTCATGCGACTCTCCTCGCCAGACGGGCTGCGATCACGTCGGAGAGCAGCAGGAAGATCAGGATCAGGGCCTCGATGATCAGGACCATCTCGGCCGGGACGCCGACGGTGCGCTGCATCGAGCTCGCGCCGACCTCGAGGATCGCGATGCCGAAGGCGACCACGGGCACCCAGAGGGCGCTGCCGCGGGCGATCAGCCCGATGATGATGCCGAGCAGCAGGAAGTTGGCCTGCATGCCCTCGATGGCCCGGCCGTGCACACCGACGACCTCGAGGGCGCCGGCCAGGCCGCCGAGCGCGCCGCCGATGATCAGCGCGACGACGGCGATCTTCTCCACCCGGATGCCGTTGATCGCCGCCGCGCGCGGGTTGGTACCGGCCGCCCGCAGCTCGAAGCCCGCGGGGGTGCCCCGGGTGACCACGATCGTCGCCAGCGAGACGAGCACGGCGAGCAGGATGCCCGCGTGCACGCCGGGCGGCCCGCCCATGTCGGGCAGCAGCGCGCCGGCGCCGACGCGCTGGGTGGCCGCCACGCCCGCGGCCGGGTCGGACCAGATCTCGGTCGCGGCGTAGTCGACCACCTGGAAGGCGACGAAGTTGAGCAGGACGGTGCTGAGGATCTCGTTGACCCCGAACCGGCCCATGAGGAACGCCGCGATCCCGGCCCAGACCGCGCCTGCCAGCACACCGGCGACGATCGCCAGCGGCAGGAGTGCGGCGGCCGGCAGGCCGGCGTAGACGATCCCGACACCGGCCGACGCGGTCGCGCCGACCAGGAGCTGGCCCTCACCGCCGATGTTGAACCGGCCGACGGCCAGCGGGATCGTGAAGGCGAGGGCCAGCAGCGTGAGCGGAACCCACTTGGTCAGGGTCTCGGTGAAGCCGAACCCGGTCCGGAAGGACGTCGTGAGGATGGTCCGGAAGGCCCCGCCGACGTCGTAGCCGAGCGCGGCGATGACGATCCCGGAGACCGCGAAGGCGGCCGCCAGGGCGAGCACGTAGGGCAGCAGGCCGCGCAGCAGGCGGGCGAGCAGGCTGGGCGCCGCCGGTGCGACGGCGTCCGGCTCGGTGAGCACGGGGCTGGTCATGCGGTCTCCTGGACGCCGGCCATGAGGCGGCCCAGCGCGTATGCGTCGTAGTCGCCGCGCCGGCGCTCGCCGACGATCCGGCCCGAGTAGAGGACCACCATCCGGTCGGCCAGCAGGCTGAGCTCGTCGAGGTCCTCGGAGATCAGCACCACGGCGCACCCGCGGTCGCGTGCCTCGTTGACGCGGTCGTAGACGAACCGGGCCGACCGCAGGTCCAGGCCGCGGGTCGGGTTCTGCAGGACCAGGACCGAGGGCTCCCGATCGAACGCCCGCGCCAGCACCAGCCGCTGGATGTTGCCGCCGGAGAGGTTGCCGGCCGGCGCATCGGGCCCGGGGGTCTTGATGGTGTACCGCTCGATCGTCTGCACGGCGTGCTCGCGCACCCGCCGCCACTGGATCAGGCCACCGCGGCGGTGCGCCGGGTTGCGTTGCGAGCCCAGCAGCAGGTTGTCGGTGACCGAGGCGGCGCCGAGGATGCCGTCGCGGTGCCGGTCCTCCGGCACGTAGGCGACGCCGGCGTCCAGCCAGTGCCGGGTCGGCCGGCCGGCCAGGCCGGTGCCGCCGATCCGCACCTCGCCCGAGTGCACCGGGCGGACCCCCGCCAGTGCCTCGGCGAGCTCGACCTGCCCGTTGCCGGCCACGCCGGCGACACCGACGACCTCCCCCGCTGCGACGCCGAAGTCCACCCCGTGCAAGGCCGGCACGCCCTGGTCGTTGTGCACCACCAGGCCGGAGACCTGCAGCAGGGTGGCGGACCCGGCCGTCGTCCCCGCGTGGTGCTCGACCGGCTCGGCGCCGACCGCGCCGAGCCCCAGGGCCGCGGCCAGGTCGGAGGACGGCTCGGCGAGCTCGCCGACCATGAGCGAGGCGAGCCCCTGCGCGTCGGTGTCGGCGCGGCGCACCGTGGTCATCCGGCGGCCGTCGCGCATCACGGAGATGCGGTCGCAGATGGCCAGCACCTCGCGGACCTTGTGCGAGATGAACACGATGCTGGTGCCCTCGGCGACGATCTCGCGCAGGGACGCGAACAGGTCGTCGACCTCCTGCGGCGTGAGGTTGGTCGTCGGCTCGTCGAGGATGACCACCCGCGCGCCGCGATACAGCACCTTGAGGATCTCCACCCGCTGCCGGGCGCCCACCGAGAGGCGGTCGGTCCGCTGCCGGGGATCGACCGCGAGGCCGAACCGGTCGGACAGCTCCGACACCCGGGTGGCGGCGTTTCGCAGGCCGCCGGACCTGCCGCTCGTGCCCAGCACCACGTTCTCGACCACCGAGTAGGTCGACACCTGCAGCAGGTGCTGGTGGACCATGCCGATCCCCAGCTCGATGGCGTCGCGGGGTGAGCGGATCTGCACCGGGCGGCCGTCCACCCGGATCTCGCCCGCATCCGCCCGGTAGAGCCCGTAGAGCACGTTCATCAGCGTGGTCTTGCCCGCGCCGTTGCCGCCGACCAGGCCGTGCACCTCGCCGGGAGCGAGTTCGAAGTCGGCGTCCACGAGGGCGCGGACCGGTCCGAAGGACTTGCTGATCCCCGTCATCGTGAGGGGCCGGGCCTGGTCGGGGCCTGCGCCCCCGACCAGGCCGGTGGTTGCCGGGCCGCTCATTCGACCGGCGTCACGTCACGGTCGACCTCGACCTCACCGGCCGAGAGCTGCTCGAGGACCGTGTTCACCTGCTCCAGCACGGCCGGGTCGACGTTCTGCGGGTCCTGCAGCGAGATGCCCTGGTCGTAGGTCATCCCGAGGTAGCCGCCCGTCTCCCCCTCCTCGACCGAGGTCAGGATCTCGTCGAGCATGACCTCGAAGTCGTAGAGCACCGAGGTCAGGTAGTGCTCGGGGGCGAGGTTGGACTTGTCGGTGTACTTCGCGGTCATGAGAGCCCCGGGCGGGCCGTCGCCGACCGCCTCGAACGCCCCCACGACGCCGAGGTTCAGCGACGTGAGGATGACGTCGTTGCCGGCGGCGAGGAGCTGGCTGGTGAACTGCTGCGCCCGCGTCGGGTCGTTGAAGTCACCGGTCCACACCGCCGTCAGGTCGGCGTCCGAGCCGGTGTCCTCGAGGGCCTGCTCCACGGCGTGCACCTCGGAGTAGGAGAAGGGCAGGGTGACCCCGCCCAGGTAGGCGATCTGGCCGGTCTGCGAGGCGGCGGCGGCCAGCACCCCGAGCGGGTAGAAGGCCAGGTGGAAGTTCCGGTCGAGGACCCAGACGTTGTCCGGCACGTCGGCGGGCTCGGTGTCCTGCTCGGCGATGAAGACGACGTCGGGGGCCTCGGCGGCGACCGCGACCGTGGCGTCGTAGAACTGGCTGCCGTGCGTCCAGATGACGTTGTAGCCGTCGGCCACGTACTCGCGCAGGACGCGCTCGGCGTCGGGCACCTGGACGCTCTCCGAGTAGGTCGTCTCGGCGCCGTGCTCCTCCTCGGCGGCCTCCAGCGCCTGCAGGCCGAGGAACGTGTAGTCGGCGTCGGTCGTCACGCCGGAGAAGACGGCGGCGATCCGGGGCGCCTCACCGCCGCCGGCCGCACCCCCGCCCCCGGCCCCGGCGTCACCGGCTCCGCCTCCGCAGGCGCTGACGGTGAGCAGCATCGCGGCGCCGAGGGCGCTCGCGGACAGTCGGGCGGATCGCATGGACGACACCATCCTCGGGATCGGTGGACGTAGGAAGAGACACTTACCTCAGCGCTAAGGTGTGGCCCAGGGCACAGCTTGCACCGCAACGCAATCGAGATCGAGCTCCCCGCCCCCGCGCGGCGCGGCGGATCCACCTGGGGCAGGGCGGGCAACGGCACGCTAGGTGCCCGGCGTGACCAACCTGTGGCGGGAACATTTCCGGCAGTGACGTCTCGTGTTCCGATCCGGTCACGCTCTGCCGCTGACGCCCTCTCCGACCCTGGACACCCGGTGCGCCACAGCCGGGAGGGAGCCCGCGGTACCGACGGCCTGCCGAACAGGCGGGGGGCGCGGGGCCGTGCGCATCAGCCCGGCGCCTCGTCGGACAGCGAGGCGAGCCTGGCGACGGCGCGGTCGTGCGCCTCGGCCGCCTCCGCGGCGTCCCGCTCGGCACCGGCCCGCCGGCGCTCCTCGCGCCGCAGAGCCGCCGCCGCGTCCCCCGCCTGGCGCTCGGCGTCGGCCAGCTGGTCGGCCAGCTCGTCGACGCGGGCCCGGAGCTCCTGCTCGCGGGCGGCCAGCTCCGCCGTGACGCGGCGGTGCTCCTCCAGCACCTCCGCCGCCTCCGCGGCGGCCGCCTCTGCCCGGTCGACCGCCTGCTGCGCGGCGGCCAGCTCGCGCCGCCGCTTCTCCTCCGCGGCCCGGGTCCGCTCCTCGTCGGCCCGGCGTCGCCGGGCGGCCGCCGACTCCCCCGCCTCCTCCCGCTTCGCGCGTGCCGGCGGCCGGGCTAGCTTCTCGGCGGGCTTCGGGCGCGGTGGGTGGACCAGCCGCAGGTCGGGCCGGGCGACCGTCGTCCCCATGCCGCTGTAGGACATGGGTGAGGTCAGCCGGCCGGTGAGCAGCGCCCGGCCCGCCTCCGGGTCGGACATCGCGGCCCGCAGTGTCTCCTCGACCTGCGTCGCCACCGACGCGCTCACCGGGTGACCCTGGGCGTGCGCCAGCGCCCGCGCCTGGCGGGTCAGGGCGGTGAGCAGCTGGCGCCGCTGCACGTCCAGGGCCCGCAGCTGGTCGCCGGCGAGGTTCTCCTGGGCCTCCCGCAGCAGCTCGCCCAGCTCGACGAGGCCCTCGATCTCGGTGCGCTGCTCCCGCACGAGCACATTGCACGCCCACGCGGCGGCCGAGGCCTTGGGCAGCCCGCCGATCTCCTTGGCCAGCGCCTTGTCGCCCTCGGCCCGGGCCTCGTCCTGGCGCGCCTTCCGCAGGGAGACGAACTCCTCGGGCGGGACGGCGTACAGCTCGTCGGCCACCTCGTCGAGATCCACGGCGGCATCCTGCCCTCCCGTGTCGACCAGGTCACCTGGTTCCCCGGGGTCCTGGCTCACGGTCGGTGCTGAGCCGGGACCCCGAGCGGTGAGCCAGGAGCGGCGGGGGCTCCGCTCGCGCGGCGTCAGCAGCAGGCGGCGGCGGGTTGCGCGTCCGTCCGGCAGCAGGTGCCGTCCCCGGAGACGGCGGAGAGCTCCGCGTCGGTCTTCCCCTCCAGGTCGGGACGCGCGTCCGCCGTGACGGTGTAGACCTCCCACGGCTCCCCACCGGGCCCGGTCACCCAGACCTTGTCCTGGACGGCGTAGCAGCAGGTCGTGCCCTCCTCGGCCCGCGTGGCCAGCCCCGCCTCGGCGAGCCGGCCGGTCGCGGCGGTGACCTCGTCGGTCGAGGCGACCTCGACCCCGAGGTGGTCCATGCGGGTGGGCTCCCCGGCCTCGCCCTCCAGCAGCACGAGCTTCAGCGGCGGCTCGACGACCGCGAAGTTGGCGTAGCCGGGGCGGCGCTTGGCCGGCGCGGTGCCGAAGAGGCGCGAGTAGAAGTCGACGGCGGCGTCGAGGTCGGCGACGCGGAGGGCGAGCTGCACACGGGACACGGGGGCCTCCTGGAGGGACGTGACATAGACGGACGTCGATGTCTGAACGCAGAATGAACACCTCGTATCGATGCTTGTCAATACGATGGTCATCGTTACGATGTCGGTCGACGTCCGACGAAGGAGACCCGATGAGCGAGCCCGCCCTGGCCTGCTGCACCCCGCTGTCCGGCACCGCGATGTCCGCCGAGCAGGCCGAGCAGGTCGCGCCGCTGCTCAAGGCGCTGGCCGACCCGGTCCGCCTGCGGCTGGTCAGCCTCATCGCCTCCAGCGCGAGCGGCGAGGCCTGCGTGTGCGACCTGAACGACGCCTTCGACCTCACCCAGGCGACGATCAGCCACCACCTGAAGGTGCTGCACTCGGCGGGGCTGCTGGACCGGGAGAAGCGCGGGGTGTGGGTGTACTACGCCGTCCGCCCGGCCGCGCTGCGCGCCGTCGCCGGCCTGTTCGAGACCGCGGTCCCCGCGTGAGCGACGCCGTCCGCGAGACCGCGCGCACCGACGTCCCGGACGACGCCCCCGTCCTCCGGAAGCTCTCCACCCTCGACCGCTTCCTGCCGGTCTGGATCGTCGCGGCGATGGCGCTCGGCCTGGTGCTGGGCCGCTGGGTGCCGGGCCTGGACGACGTCCTCTCCGCCGTCGAGGTGGGCGACGTCAGCCTGCCCATCGCCATCGGCCTGCTGCTGATGATGTACCCCGTGCTGGCCAAGGTCCGGTACTCCGAGCTGGACCGGGTCACCGGCGACCGGCGGCTCCTCAGCGCCAGCCTGGTGCTCAACTGGCTGCTCGGCCCCGCGCTGATGTTCGCCCTCGCGTGGCTGCTGCTGCCCGACCTCCCCGAGTACCGGACCGGGCTGATCATCGTGGGCCTGGCCCGCTGCATCGCGATGGTGCTCATCTGGAACGACCTGTCCTGCGGCGACCGCGAGGCGGCCGCCGTCCTGGTCGCGATCAACTCGGTGTTCCAGATCCTCGCGTTCGCCGCGCTGGGCTGGTTCTACCTGCAGGTGCTGCCCGGCTGGCTGGGGCTGCCGACGACGTCCGCGGAGTTCAGCGTCTGGGCGATCCTGCTGTCGGTGCTGGTGTTCCTCGGGATCCCGCTGCTGGCCGGCTTCCTCACCCGCACGCTGGGCGAGCGCCGCAAGGGGCGCGACTGGTACGAGGGCACGTTCCTGCCGCGCATCGGCCCGGTCGCCCTCTACGGCCTGCTCTTCACGATCGTGATGTTGTTCGCGCTGCAGGGCGACGCGATCACCTCCCGCCCCTGGGACGTCGCCCGCATCGCCCTGCCCCTGCTCGCCTACTTCGTCCTCATGTTCGGCGGGTCCTTCCTGCTCGGCATGCGGCTGGGCCTCGGCTACGCGAAGACGGCGACGCTCGCGTTCACCGCGGCCGGCAACAACTTCGAGCTCGCCATCGCCGTCGCCATCGGCGCCTTCGGCGTCACCAGCGGGCAGGCCCTCGCCGGCGTCGTCGGCCCGCTCATCGAGGTGCCGGTCCTCGTCGCCCTCGTCTACGTCTCCCTTTGGGCCGCCCGGCGCTGGTTCCCCGGCGACCCGACCGTCCCCACGACCGCCAGGAGCACCCGATGACCGCCAGCGTCCTGTTCGTCTGCGTGCACAACGCCGGCCGCTCGCAGATGGCCGCCGGCTGGCTGCGCCACCTGGGCGGCGACGCCGTCGAGGTGCGCTCGGCCGGCTCGCTGCCCGGCGACCAGGTCAACCCCGCCGCGGTCCAGGCCATGGCCGAGGTCGGCATCGACATCTCCGACCAGCGCCCGAAGGTGCTCACCACCGAGGCGGTCGAGGCCTCCGACGTGGTGATCACCATGGGCTGCGGCGACGCGTGCCCGGTCTTCCCGGGCAAGCGCTACCTCGACTGGGCCCTCGAGGACCCGGCCGGCAAGGGCGTCGAGTCGGTGCGGCCGATCCGGGACGAGATCGAGCGGCGCATCCGCGGGCTGCTCGCCGAGCTGGGGGTCAGCTCTCCCGCGTGAGCAGGAAGAAGAACGGGTCGGGCAGGCCGCGCAGGTCCATCAGGCCGAGCACGGTGCGGCCGTCCACCCGCCGGAAGACGTCGATGATCGGCAGCCGGTCGTAGACCATGGCGGCGGTGACGACGCCGCGGTGCTCCAGCGCGCGGAGCCGCGCCGTGGGGCGGGTCGTCGTCAGCAACGGCCGGACGGCGGTGAACGCCAGCCGGGCCGCCGTCGAGCGGGCCACTCCGGGGAGGCCGCGCAGGACCCCGACGGGGACGAGCGCCGGCTCCACCGGGCGCGGGCCCGAGCGGGTCGCGAACAGCAGCGGGTGCGCGGTCTCGGCGTCGAGGAACTCCTTGCCCCACCAGCCGTAGGCCTCCAGCAGCCCGTCCAGCGGCGACCCGGTGGGCACCCCGCTCCCCCGCCACCGTCCGGTCATCTCCTCCACGGCGACCGCCGAGCCGCTGTCGAACATCGAGAGGGCCTCGTCGCGGGGGATCCCCCGGACGGCCCTCGCGACCCGCGGGTCGCTGCTCCGGGAGTCCGTCGTCACGCCACCGGGCGCTCGAAGGTGACCAGCACGCCGTCGACGCCGCCGGGGCCGATGCGGCCCTTCACCTCCACGGAGGTGATCGCCTTGAGCTGCCAGCCCGACCGGGCGTGCTCGTTGAGCACCTTCTCCAGCTTCCCGCCGGACATCTTGCCGCCGATGAGCCCCTCGCGGATCTCCTCGACCTTGTACTCGTAGCGCGCCGCAGCCATGGTCGCCCGTCCTCTCAGCCGTCCGGTCGGTCACCCGCCAGCCTGCCGACGTCGTGACGAACCTGCCACCGCGCCCGGCGGGACCCAGCGCCACCGCCGGGCGCTACCGGCCGTCGGCACCGGAGAGCGCGCGCTCCAGCTCCGGCGTCAACCGCGGGATCGGCCGGGTGTCGTCGTCTCCCGGGCGCCGGGCGAGCGGGGAGACGAACGGGCTGCGCACCGCGGCGGCCACCGCGTCCGGGTTGGCCCGGGCGGCCGGCACCCGGCCACCCGCGACGGCAGGCTCGACCGTCACCGGCGTGACCTCCACGGCCGCCGAGCGGGCGGCGCCCGCGCCGAACGCCGTCGCCGAGAGCGCGGCCAGCTCGCGCCACTGCCGCCCGACGAACTGCAGGCGGTGGACGTCCTCGGCGCGGGACCGGACGACCGCGCGGAACACGACGTGCGCGGCGCGGTCGGGCACGCGGATGGCCAGCGCGACCTCCGCACCGACGGCGACGCCCCCGCCGCGGACCCGCACCTGCGCACCGCCGAGCGAGACGTCGACCAAGCGGGCGGGGGCGCCGTCGACGACGGCGGGCAACGCGGCCGGGAAGCGATGGCCGTCCCGGCGCTCGGCGGAGAAGCGCGGGTCGCGGATGCGGCGGATGCCGGCGACGACGAAGCCCAGGGTGCTCGCCACCCAGAAGACCGGCACCAGGGTGGTCCCGCCCAGCCGGTGCTCGACCGGCGTCCAGCCGGCCAGGCTCGCGGCGGTCCAGAGCAGGCTTCCGCCGAGCACGGCCGCGAGCACGAGCAGCAGCGCGGGCACCCGGGCGCGGGTGCGGTCCTCCCCCGTGCGCCCCTTCGCGGTGACCGCGAAGCGACCCGTGCCGCGGAGCACCAGCGACAGCGTGGCGGCGAGGTTGGAGGGCAGCCGGACGACCTCGAACAGCAGGGAGAAGCGCGCCGGGGCGAAGCCGCGTGACAGGAGACCCAGCGCCACCTGCTGCAGGAGGAACGGGATGCCCGCCATCACCGCGAACAGGACGGGCGGCGCGTCCACCGGGAAGACGCCGGTCAGGAGCACGGCGACCGGGACCAGGGCCAGACCCAGCGTCCGCCACGAGTCGAACCACGCCGACAGCGAGTAGAGGTAGCCCAGCCGCTGCCGAGCGGTCAGCCCCGTCGCGGTCAGCGGGTTGTCGTGCTGCAGCACCTGCATGGCACCCCGGCCCCAGCGCCGGCGCTGGGCGTAGAAGGCGTCCGGGCTGCCCGCCGCCAGGCCCCGGGCGAGCACCTCGTTGTGGTAGGCGCTCCGCCACCCGGCGCGGTGCAGCTTCATGGTCGTGTGGAAGTCCTCGGTGAGCGACTCGGTGGCCACTCCCCCGATCTCGCGGAGCGCCTCGGCCCGCAGCACGGCGTTGGTCCCGCACCAGAAGGCGGCGCCCGCGTGGTGCTTGCCGGCCTGGATCACCCGGTAGAACAGCGACTCCTCGTGCAGGTCGACGCCCGGGCGCAGGTGCTCGAAGGAGCTCGTGTTGTAGAAGTGCTGCGGCGTCTGGACCAGCGCCAGCCGCTCGTCGGCGAAGTAGGGCAGCGTGCGGGTGAGGAAGTCCGGATCGGGCACGTGGTCGGCGTCGAACACGGCGACGAGGTCCGTCCGCACCAGCGTCAGCGCGTGGTTGAGGTTGCCCGCCTTGGCGTGGTCGTGCTCCGCGCGGGCGACGTAGCGGGCGCCCAGCGCGGTCACCATCTCCTCGACCTCGAGCCGGTCGCCGTCGTCGAGCACCCAGGTCTCGTGCTCGCCCTCCATGGCCAGGCAGGCGGCGACGGTGGGGAGCAGCACGTCGAGGTGCTCGTTGTAGGTCGCGACGAGCACGGTGACCGACGGCGGCGGCCCGGAGCCGGGCGCCGGCACGGTCGCCGGCGCGACGTCCCAGGTGGTCATCACGAACAGCACCAGGGCCAGCCCGCCGTAGAGCTCCAGCGCCAGGAAGGGCACGCCGAGCCAGAGGGCCGGCCCCTCGGGCAGGGTGACCAGCAGCCGCCAGGTGAGGTAGCCGGCGGTCGCCAGGACGGCGGCGACGGCGACGGCGCGCACCACGAGCAGCCGCGCGGCGCTCTCCGGCGCCGGAACGGCATCCCGGGTCCCGCTGGGGCGGCCCAGGGCCGCCCGATCGATGCTCACCCCGGGGTGATCGACACGCTCGCCCTGCGTGCACATCCCCCCGAGGGGTGAGGTCGCTGCGGCGGTCAGCCCCCGGTGAGGCGGAGCCGCTCGGCGGTCCGGTCCGCCATGTCCGCGACGTGCTCCCCCTCGTGCAGCAGCGTCCAGGACATGACGAGCTCCACCGCCGTCGGCACGCCGTGCACGTCCACCGCTCCCGGCGGCGCGACCAGGTGGCGGACGCTCTCGACGAGCAGGCCCTCACCCGGCCCGCCGGTCTGCCGCGCCACCCGTCGGACACGCAGCGCCGGGCCGGCCGGGAGCGCGACCAGAGCGACGGCGGACGGCGCGAGCCCCCGCCCCACGGTGGCCCGCTCCTGCTCGGCCAGCTCCGTCAGCCCGGTGGTCAGCCGGTACCGGTCCGCGCGGAGGGTCGCGAGGACGCCGTGGGCGGGGTCGGGGACCCACATCGCGACGAGGTCGGGCGTGCCCTCGCGGAGCGCCTCGCCCAGCGAGCGCAGCTGCGCCCCGAGCCAGGCCGCCTCCGCTCCGCGGGCGTGGAGGTCGTCGCAGACCTGCTGCGTCCAGGCGGTGACGTCGCCGGTCCCCGGCAGCCACACCCACCCGTCGTCGGGCGGCGCCACGGTGTAGCTCCAGCGGTGCGCGGCGCCGGTCACGGGAGCCACCGGAAGGAGCCCGCCACGGCGTCGAAGAGCGCGGTCAGCGGTTCGAGCAGCTCGAGCAGGGGCGTCGAGAAGCTGAGCAGCACGAAGCCGCCGCCGGGCATCGGGTGCTGGTACTGCACCAGCTCCGTCGCGACCTGCCGGCCGTCCGGCGCGGGCGCGTGCGTCCGGCGGCGCACGCGGGCCACGGGGCCGCAGGCGAGCTCGACCACCTCGGCCGACGCTCCCCCGCGCCCCGCGGCGAGGAACGCGGTGACCTCCGCACCGGGCCGGTCGCCCGGGTGCGGCGGGACCACCCCCACCGCCAGGGCGCAGGCGACCGGCGGGGCCCCCTCCTCGAGGACCGAGAGGTGCACCTCGACGGTGCGGCTGTCGCGGCGCGCGGCGACCGCACCGTGCAGCAGGCGGGCGACCTGCGGCTCCAGCCGGTCGCGGTCGGGCCGGCCCCGGGTGACCGCCCGGGCGATCCGGCGGACGTCCGCGTCCCGCTGCGCGTCGTCGAGGACCCGGATCCGCACCCAGTTCCCGGGCACCGCGAAGGTGAAGTCGCGGGGCTGCCCCACGGCTGTTCCCGCCGCCACGGCCGTCACCGGGCCGCCCGGACGTGGGGGTGGGCAGCGGACGGGCCCCCGCTGCCGGCGAAGGCGTTGGCCGCGGGGATGCCGCCGACGGCGTTGGCCATCAGGGTCCCGCCGTTCGCCCGTGCCGCACGGGCCAGCCCGGCCTGCACCTGGGGGGCCGCCGTCGTGGCCGGGTGGACGAAGGGGTGCGGGCCGGCGACCGGACCCCGCAGCAGACCCGACGGGCGGTACGCCTGGCCCCACTCCCCGCGGGTGGGCAGCCAGCCGCGCGGGTCGCGCGCCCGGGACGCGAGCGCAGCGGCCGCCCGTCCGGGCGCCGGGACGACGGCCACCGCGCGCTGCGCCTCCCGGCGGGTCATGCCCGAAGCCCGCAGGTGCTGGATCAGCGAGGGGCTGGCCAGCCCGCGGGTGCCCGTGGCGACCGCGTGGCCGGCCAGCGCGAAGGCGCGACCGGCCCCGAAGGTCAGTACCCCCACCGCGTCCCACAGCACCGCCGAGAGCTCCGCCCGGCCGCTCACGAGCAGCACGGTGTTGCCCACCAGCGAGACGGCGCCGGCCACGACAGCCAGCCCGGCGGACGCCGCCGCGAAGGGCTGGAGGCCCGGGATCGCGCCGAGGAACAGCGCCACGAGGCCGAGGGCCCCCGAGAGCTTCCCCGCCCAGCCGGTGACGGCGGCGACCACGTCCAGGACGTCGTCCCAGAGACCGTCCGCGAGGTCGTCCGCGCCGAGGACGTCGTCGATGGCGTCGGCGGCGGTGGTCCCCGCGGCGCACCACTCGGCCTCCAGCTCCTCGAGCTCCACGTCGGCGGCCCGGATGCCCCCGGTGGCCGCCGCGGCGTCGTCGTGCGCCCGGCGCTCGGCGACCGGGTCGGGCTCCGGCTGTGCGGCGGCCCGTTCGCGGGCCCGCCAGGCGGCGTCGCGGGCCTCCTCGGCCCGCTTCGCACGCGCGAGGACGACGTCGGCGCGGGCCTGGACGTCGTCGAGCGTGCGCGCGTACCCGGCGAGTGCCCGCGCCGTCCCCTCGTACCGGGCGAGCGCCTGCTCGATCGTGCCGGCCACCTCGGCGGTGCGCTGCCGGAAGGCCCGCCCCGCGTCGGAGTCCCACGCCGTCGCGCCGTCGTGGATCTCGCGGAGCGCCCTCGCCGCGGTGGTGATCGCCACGGCCGTGTCCGCGTACCGCTGCGCGAGCCGGGCGATCGCCGCGGCGTCGCCACCGACCGGGTCCGACGGGCGCAGCGGCGACCAGTCCCGCGGGCGGCTCACCGCTGACCGGCCAGCGCGGCGACCAGTTCGGTCTCGATCCGCTCGTAGATCTCCGCCGCGTCCTGAGCGGCCTGGCCGAGCCCCGCGATCAGCCCCGTCATCTCGGTCCGCCGCCGGTCCCAGTTGCCGCCGAACTCCCGCAGCCGCTCCCGCAGCCGGTCGTGCGCGATCACGTCCCCGCCGACGTCGGCGGTGTCCCGCGCGCCGTCGAGCTCACCGTGCACGACGAGCAGCGCGCGTCCCGCGTCGCGCAGGACCGCTGTCTCCACCTCCAGGCCGTCACCCACACCGCGGACCCTAGGCAGCGACGGCCCTCCGCCGGGTCCGTCGTCCACAGGCGGCTCAGGCGGTGCGGGGGCCCTCCCACAGGTCGATGCCGCCCTCGACGGCGTGCTGGTCGATCGCCGCGAGCTCGCCGTCGGTGAACGCGAGGTTCTCCAGCGCCCCGACGTTCTGCTCGAGCTGTGCCACGCTGCTGGCCCCGATGAGCACGGTGGTCATCCGTGGGTCGCGCAGAGCCCAGGCCAGCGCCATCTGGGCCAGCGACTGCCCGCGCTCCCGGGCCAGGCCGTCGAGGGCGCGGACGTGGGTGAGGGTCTGCTCGGTGAGCAGGTCGGGCGAGAGCGACTTGCCCTGGCTGGCGCGCGACCCCTCGGGCACCCCGCCGAGGTACTTGTCGGTGAGCATGCCCTGCGCGAGCGGGGAGAAGGCGATGCACCCGGCCCCGACGTCGGCGAGGGCGTCGAGCAGGTCCTCGCGCTCGATCCAGCGGTTGAGCATCGAGTAGGAGGGCTGGTGGATCAGCAGCGGCGTGCCGAGGTCGGCGAGGATCGCGGCGGCGCGCCGGGTCTGCTCGGGCGAGTACGACGAGATGCCGGCGTAGAGCGCCTTCCCGGAGCGGACGGCGGTGTCCAGCGCGCCCATCGTCTCCTCGAGCGGCGTCGTGGGGTCGGGCCGGTGGCTGTAGAAGATGTCGACGTACTCCAGGCCCATCCGCCGCAGCGACTGGTCCAGGCTGCCCAGCAGGTACTTGCGCGAGCCGCCGCCCTGGCCGTAGGGCCCGGGCCACATGTCGTAGCCGGCCTTGGTGGAGATGACCAGTTCGTCGCGGTAGGGCCGGAAGTCGTCGGCCAGGTGGCGCCCGAAGTTGGTCTCGGCGCTGCCGTGGGGCGGCCCGTAGTTGTTCGCGAGGTCGAAGTGCGTGATGCCCAGGTCGAAGGCCCGCCGCAGGATGTCGCGCTGGCGGTCGAAGGGCATGTCGTCGCCGAAGTTGTGCCACAGGCCCAGGCTCAGCGCGGGGAGGTCCAGGCCGCTCCGCCCGGTGCGGCGGTAGCTCATCGAGTCGTAGCGGTCGTCGGCTGCGGTGTAGGCCATGCACCGATCCTGCGTCACCGGCGGCCGGCCCGCCGCACCCACCCCGGATCGCCGGCGCCCGTGGGAGGGTCCCCGGCCCCATTAGGGTGGACGGCGGCCGCCCCGCCTTCCCCCTGGAGCTCCCGTGCTGCTGCGCCTGATCGGTCTCCTGCTCGTCGTGTGGCTGGTGCTCTCGATCATCGGCGCGCTGGTGGAGGGGCTCTTCTGGCTGCTGCTCGTCGGCGCGGTGCTCTTCGTGGCCACCGCCGCCTACGGCTGGCTGAAGCGCGACGACCGGGTCTGACTCCGGCGGCTGCCCGCCCGGGGGTCAGTCGCCGTCGGCGTCGCCGGCCGCCCCGCCGGCGTAGGGGTGCGGGTCGCCCACCTGGCCGGTGGGCGGCGGGCCGGACGCCGGCTGCTCGGGGACCTGGTCCGCGGGCGCGACGCGGACCGTGGCCTCGAGCGCGTCCAGGCCGATGGCGAAGCGGTTGTCGGTCACGGGGTCACCATCCACCCGCGGGAGCCGGTCGTCCAGACCGGCGGTCCGCCGGGTGCGCCGAGGTCAGGCTCCGCCCGGCCGGTGGGCGTAGGTGTGGCGGTAGTAGTCGGCCAGGCGCAGCCGCGAGGCGGCCGCCTCGTCGAGGTAGACCCCTGCCCGGCGGTGCAGCTGCAGCACCGAGGCGGGGCACATGCTGCTCAGCGGACCCTCCACCGCCGCCGCGACGGCCTCGGCCTTGGCCTCGCCCTGCGCGACCAGGACCAGCTCCCGTGCCTCCAGGATGGTGCCGAGCCCCTGGGTCACGCAGTGCACCGGCACCTCCTCCGGCGAGGCGAAGAACCGGGCGTTGTCCGCGCGGGTCCGGGGCGCGAGCGCCTTCACCCGGGTGCGCGACGTCAGGGACGACGTCGGCTCGTTGAAGCCGATGTGCCCGTTGGCGCCGATCCCGAGGAGCTGCACGTCGATGCCACCGGCCGCGCGGATCAGCCGCTCGTAGCCGGCCGCCTCGGCGTCCGGGTCCGCCGCGCAGCCGTCGGGCACGCGCACCCGCGCCGGATCGAGCCCCAGCGGTTCGACGACGGTGCGCCGGATGACCGACGCGTAGCTCTGCGGGTGCGCCGGCGGGAGACCGACGTACTCGTCCAGCGCGAAGCCGCGGACGCCGGAGACGTCGAGCTCACCGGCGGCCACCTGCCGGGCGAGCTCGGCGTAGGTGCCCAGCGGCGAGGAGCCGGTCGCCAGCCCGACGACGGCGTCCCTGCGCCGGCGGACCGCCTCGGCGACCCGCCGAGCGGCGACCCGGGCCACCTCGTCCGGCCCGGGCAGGATGACCACCTCCACCGGCCCAGGATCCCACCGGCGGGGGCCCGGGTGGCGCCTGCTCCTGCGACCTGCGGGTGGTCGCCGGCCGAGCGCTTCAGCCGCGGCCCCGGGCGGCCGATGGGATGGGGTGCGACGACTGCCCACCGTGATCCTGTCCGCGCTGACCGCGACCGCACTCCTCGCCGGCTCCGCCTGCGGCACGGCCGAGGACGGCGGCACGGAGGCGGGCGGTGTGACGTGCCGCGTCGCGGAGCTCCACCGACCGGGCGCGGGCGACGGGGTCTACCTGGGGGTGAACCTCGACTGGGGCGACCGGACGCTGGCCGAGCACGCCGCCGCGCTCGGCTCGCAGCCCGCCGTCGCCGTCTCCTTCACGGGCTTCCCGTTCTCCCCCGCCGACGAGGGCAACCTCGACGCCGCCGTCGAGCAGGTGCGCGGCGAGGGCGGCCTGCTGCTGCTCACCCTGGAGCCGCACGAGGGCCTGGCCGCCGTCACCGAGGACGTCTCGATCGGCCTGGCCGAGCGGCTGGCCGGCTACAACGAGCGCGGCGTGCCCGTCGTGGTCCGGTTCGCCCACGAGATGAACGGCTCCTGGTACCCGTGGGGCCAGCAGCCGGGCGCCTACGTCCAGGCGTTCCGGCGGGTGGCCGCCGCCGTCCACGCGGGGGCGCCGGGCTCGGCGGTGATGTGGGCACCCAACTACGGCGGCGGCTACCCCTTCATCGGCGGCGCCCACGCGGCGACCGGGCCCGGCGACGTCGCCGCGCTGGACACCGACGGCGACGGCGCGGTCTCGGCGGCCGACGACCCCTACGCCCCGTACTGGCCGGGCGAGGACGCCGTCGACTGGGTCGGGATGTCGCTCTACCACTGGGGCGACGCCCACCCGTGGGGCGAGAACGAGGTGCCCGAGGCCGGCAAGTTCCTCGCCCAGCTGACCGGCAGCTACGCCGGGCGGGGCGGCGACGACCGCGGGCTACCGGACTTCCACGCCGAGTACGGCGAGCGGTACGGCAAGCCGGTCGCCGTCCCGGAGACCGCGGCGTTCTTCGCCCCGGGCGGCGGCGGCGCCGGCGAGCTGGCCGTCAAGCAGGCATGGTGGCAACAGCTGTTCGACCCGGGGCTGCCCGAGCGCCTGCCCCGCCTGGCGATGGTCAACTGGTTCGAGTGGGCCAAGGAGGAGCCGGAGGTCGGCGGCCGGGTGGACTGGCGCGCGACCGGGTCCGCGCCGGTGCGCGACGCCTTCCGCGCCGACCTGCCGGAGTGGGCCCTCGGCGCCGGCGACGTCCCCCGCTGCGGCGGCTGACCCGGCAGCCGGCAGCACGGCCCGCCGGGCGCGCAGCACCCCGCAGACGACCAGCGAGCAGCACAGCCCGACGCCGGCGGACAGCCACACCGCGGCCTGGTCGAGGCACCACCCGTAGCCGGTCCACGCGGCGCAGGAGCCCGAGCCGAGCCACCACCGCGCCGGCGAGAGCCCGGAGAGATCCTGGGTGCGGTCGCGCAGCAGGCTGACCGGCTGCGGCAGCGCCGCCGCCGCGCCGACCACGGAGGCGACGCCGCCCAGCAGCGCCGCGGCCGCCGCCGGGTCGGCGCCGAGCAGCCCCGCGCCGGCGAGCCCCCCGGTGGCCAGCGCGGCGAGGACGGCGGCGCCGGACGCCGTCCGCAGGAGCACCCGCCCGGCGCGCAGCCGCGGCTGCGTGAGCAGCAGCGCCACGAGGACGGCGGCGTTGCCGGAACCGACGACGGCGTTGGTGGCGATCTGCACGGGATCGCGGGAGAGCAGGCCGAAGGCGAGCCAGCAGAGGTTGAGCGCGACGGCGAGCCAGGCGCTGGTGGGCGAGAGACCGAGGGTGCGGCGGTGCCGGCAGGAGAGCCAGACCTGGGGCCAGACGACGGCGATGCTGAGCGCGGCCGCGAGGATGCCGAGAGCGGCGGACATGGTGGAGCCGGGATCCGTTCGGAGTCGGTGCGAGGAGTGGCCACCGGGACGGGGGGGCGCGCTCGTCGGGAGCGACGCCCGGCGGAGGCCAGGCGGTGACCGGGGACGTCATCGGCTTCCCGCCTCCGTGACCGGAACGTGATCTTCTGCTTCCGCCGTGTGACCTCCGCCGCACGCTCCTAGGCTGGGCGGCCGTGACCCCCCGGACCGAGACCATCCGCGCCGCCGCGGGCTACCTGCGGTCGTGGCTGGACGCGCAGGTGCGGCACCGCCGCGTACCGGGCGCGCAGGTGGCGGTCCGCCACGGCGGTGAGCTGGTGCTCTCGGCCGCGTTCGGGGTCGCCGACGTCTCCACCGGCGTTCCGCTGACCCCCGCACACCTCTTCCGCGTCGCCTCGCACTCCAAGACGTTCACCGCGACCCTCGTGCTCCAGCAGGTGGAGGCGGGGCGGATGCGGCTGGACGACCCGATCGGCGGGCACGTGCCGGAGCTGGCGGCGGCCGGCTCACCGGTGGCCCGCGTGACCGTCCGGGAGCTCCTCGGCCACCAGGCCGGCGTCACCCGGGACGGCGCCGACGCCGATTTCTGGCAGCTGGAGCAGCCGTTCCCGGACCGGTCGGGGGTGATCGCGGCGGCGCTGCGGGCGGGCCCCGTGCTCCGCCGCAACGAGCACTTCAAGTACTCCAACGTCGGCTACGCGCTGGTCGGCCTGGCGATCGAGGCCGTCACCGGCACTCCCTACGCCGAGGCGGTGCGGACCGGGATCCTCGAGCCGCTCGGCCTCACCCGCACCGGGGCCGACCACGACCCCGCGCGGGCCGGCGAGCACGTCAGCGGGCACACCGGGCTGCTGCTGGGCGAGGACACCCGCGAGCCCCTCGGCTCGGTCGGCACCGGGGCCTTCGCGGCGGCGACCGGGTTCTTCTCCACCGCCGAGGACCTGGCCCTCTACGGCTCGGCGCACGCGCTCGGGGACGACCGGCTGCTCGGCGACGACGCGAAGCGGCTGATGCAGCGCGTGGAGTCCGTGGTCACCGCCTACGGCACCGAGGTGGCCCGGTACGGGTTGGGGCTGGCGCTGACCACCGTCGGCGAGCGGCAGCTGATCGGGCACAGCGGCGGGTGGCCGGGGCAGATCACCGTCACCTTCGTGGACCCCGCCGACGGGCTGGTCGTCAGCGTGCTCACCAACGCGATCGACGGCCCGGCCGAGGAGCTGGCGACCGGGCTGGTGAAGCTGGTCGACGTCGCGCTGCACCCGCGCGCCGAGGTGCCGGCCGCGCCGCCCGGCGCGCCGCCGCCGTCGTCGTCCACCGGCCGGTTCGCCGGCCTGTGGGGCGTGGTCGACGTCGCCGAGCTCGCCGGGCGGCTGGTGCTCGTGCGGCCGACCTGGCCCGACCCCCTGCCCGGGGTCGAGGAGCTGCAGGTGGTCGACGCCGGCACGCTGCGGATCGCCCCGCAGCCGGGGTTCGGGCCGGCCGGCGAGCTCGTGCCGCTGGAGCGGGACGCCGGCGGCCGGTTCGTGTCGCTGCGGCTGGGCGGCGTGACCTACCGGCGGCTCCCCGACTAGGAGCCTGCTGGACAAGGGGGCTTGCCGGCGGACCCGCACGCCATGGAGGAGGCCGCGACCAGCCACCCGTCGGCGGCCGGGCGGCGGTGGCCGGGCGGCGGTGGCGGTGACCTGCCGGCTGCCCGACCGGCGCCCCGCCCGTCCCGCTCCGTCGGCGGCGCCTCCGGCCCGCGAGCCCGTCGGGAGCCAGGCGCGACGGTCAGCGGACCGTCGCGGGTCCGGGGTGGAAGGGGGCGCCGTGCGCGCAGACCACGAGGGTGGCGAGGTCGAGCACGCGCTCGCGCTGCCGGCGCAGCTCGTCGCGGTCGTGGCTGTAGGGGTCGTCGGCCGGTCCCTCCTCGGTCCACCACAGGTGCGTGAGGGCGACGACGTCGTCGGGCGTGCCGACCAGCGTGGTGATGTCCTGCGGGGTGTGCCCGGGCGTGGCCAGCAGCCGGATGCCGGGACTGAGCTGCACGCCGTCGGCGGCCCTGCGGGTGAAGGTGTCCCCCTCGATGACGGACTGGAAGTCGTGCACCGGCACCACCGGGAAGAGCGCGACGTTGAGCGTGTGGTCCAGGTGGTGGTGGCTGACGACGATGTCGGTGACGTCCTCGGGGCGGACACCGAGTGCGCGCATCGGGGCGAGGATGAGGTCCCGGTCGGACACCATGCCGGGATCCACCACGACCACCCGGTCGGCGTCCCGGACGAGGCTCACCGTGCCCGCCACGTGCGGCATGCGCACGTACCCCTCGACGAGGACGTCCAGGCGGGCGGTGCGCGACAGCTCCGGCATGCGCGGACCGTAGCAACCGCGGCGCCCCGGCGCCGGGTCGCCGTGGGGCCCCGACCCGGCGGTGGGCCGGACCCGGCCAGGGATCCGCCGGGCCTACCCGCCGGCCGGTGCCGGGGCGCGCGGGCCGCTCGCGGAACGGCCGAGCTCCTGCTGGTGTGCGGCGACGTCGCGCGCCGATACTCGGTAGTGCCGGCAGGACGATCGACCGCGCCGACCGTGGGCCGGCCCGGCCCGGCGATGTCGTACGAGGACGTCCCGCCGCCCACGGCCCACCGCGCCGGACGGCTCCAGCGCCGGCACCGCACCGGGGCATGAGCACCGGGAGCCCGCTGCGACTGGCTGCTCCAGCCCGACGGCACCGGCGTCGTGGAGCTGGCGGCGGCGAGCGGCCTGCCGCTCATGCGCCGTCCGGCCCCGTTCGCCGCGCACACCCTCGGCTTCGGGCAGGGCGTCGCGGCCGCGCTGGACCACGGGGTGCGCCGGCTGCTGCTCGGCATCGGCGGGAGCGCGAGCACCGATGGAGGAACCGGCCTGCTCACCGCGCTGGGCGCCCGGTTCCTGGACGCCGGCGGCCGGTCGATCGGGCTGCGCAACGCCGGCCTGGCCGACCTCCACCGGGTGGACCTCGGCGCGCTGCGCCCGGTGCCCCCGGACGGCGCCGTGGTGCTCGGCGACGTCGACGCCCCGCTGCTCGGGGTCCGCGGCGCCGCCGCCGTCTTCGGGCCGCAGAAGGGCGCCGGCCCGGCCGACGTCCCCCTGCTCGAGGCGCGGCTGCGCCGGCTCGCCGAGCTGACCGGCGGCGATCCGGCGGCGGCCGGGACCGGCGCCGCCAGCGGGACGGGCTTCGGCCTGCGGCTGTGGGGTGCCGCGCTCTCCGCCGGCGCGGTGGCCATCGGGGAGGCGCTCGGGCTGCCGCGGCTGATCCCGGCGGCGGACGTGGTGATCACCGGCGAGGGTCGGTACGACGACCAGAGCGCCGCGGGGAAGGTCATGTCGCACGTGCTGTCGCTCGCCCGCCCGGCCGGCGTCCCGGTGCTCCTCGTCGCCGGCGGCGCGACCGCCTCGACCGGGGTGTTCGCCGATGCCGTCTCGCTGATCGACGTCGCGGGCGGAACGGAGGCGGCGCTCGCCGATCCCGGCCGGTGGCTGCGGTCGGCCGCAGCGGGCCTCGCCGCCCGCCGGCAACCGCCCGCGGCTCCGTGACGCTCGCGCGGCCCCGGAGGCGCCTCCTCCCGCGCCGCAGCGGACGCGGGCGGCACGGAGAGCTGAGACGCCACTGGCCCGGTCCCTCGCGGGACCGGGCCAGTGGAACGGGTGGCTCAGGCCACGGGGAGTCGGTGCACCCGAGCCCGGGACACCGCCGTGGCCGACCGCATCAGCTGCAGCCGCTGGTGGAGCCGCAGCCCTCGCAGACGTAGCAGCTGCCGGCGGGGCGCATCTTCGTGCCGCAGGTCATGCACAGCGGCGCGTCGGTGGCGGTGCCGGTGACCAGCTCGAGGAGCTCGGCCGAGGAGTGTGCCTCCTTGACCGACTTCGGGCCCTCGGGGGTGACCTTCTCCTCCGTCTTGGCGGTCTCGATCGGCGCGGAGCCACGCAGCTGCTCCAGGTCGACCTCCTCCTCCTGGACGGTGGCCGTCGACGCGGAGGCCCCGTAGCCGGAGACCTGCGCCGCCCGCTCCTCGGCGGTGAAGATGCCCAGGCCGGCCCGCTTCTCGACGGGCAGGTGGTCCAGCGCCAGGCGCCGGAAGATGTAGTCCATCACCGACTGGGCGATCCGGATGTCCGGGTCGTCGGTCATGCCGGCCGGCTCGAAGCGCATGTTGGTGAACTTGGAGATGTAGGTCTCCAGCGGCACACCGTGCTGCAGCGCCAGCGAGATGCCGATCGAGAAGGCGTCCATGACACCGGCCAGGGTCGAGCCCTGCTTGCCGAGCTTCAGGAAGACCTCGCCGAGGCTGCCGTCCTCGTACATCCCGGCGGTCATGTAGCCCTCGGCGCCGGCGACGCTGAACGAGGTGGTGACGCTCGTCCGCTTCTTGGGCAGGCGCTTGCGGACCGGGTGCGACAGGGCGGTGGAGGCGGTGGCCTCGACCTTGACCTCGTCCTTGGTCCCGTCGTTCTTGCCCTTGCCACCGGAGAGCGGCTGACCGACCTTGCAGTTGTCGCGGTAGATCGCGAGCGCCTTCAGACCCATCTTCCAGCCCTGGAAGTAGATCGTCTCGACGTCCTCGACGGTCGCCGTCTCCGGCATGTTCACCGTCTTGCTGATCGCGCCGGAGATGAAGGGCTGGACGGCGGCCATCATGCGGACGTGGCCCATCGGGGAGATGGCCCGCTCGCCCATGGCGCAGTCGAAGACCTCGTAGTGCTCCGGGCGCAGGCTGGGCGCGTCGACGACGTGGCCGTGCTCGGCGATGTACTCGACGATCGCCTCGATCTGCTCCTCCTGGTAGCCCAGGCTGCGCAGCGCCCGCGGCACCGTCTGGTTGACGATCTGCATGGAGCCGCCGCCGACCAGCTTCTTGAACTTGACCAGCGAGAAGTCCGGCTCGATGCCGGTCGTGTCGCAGTCCATCATGAAGCCGATCGTGCCGGTGGGAGCCAGCACCGAGGCCTGGGCGTTGCGCCAGCCGTTGTCGGCGCCGATCTCCAGGCACTCCTGCCACTGCTGGGTGGCGATCTTGAGCACGTCGGCGTCGTCGGCGCCGACCGGGCGGATGGCGTCGTTGGCCGCGGCGTGCTTCCGCATGACCCGGGCGTGGGCGTCGGCGTTGCGGGCGTAGCCCTCGTACGGGCCGACGATCCCGGCGAGCTCGGCCGAACGCCGGTAGGCGGTGCCGGTCATCAGCGAGGTGATCGCCGCGGCCAGCGTCTGGCCGCCGCGCGAGTCGTAGGCGTGGCCGGTGGCCATGAGCAACGCGCCCAGGTTGGCGTAGCCGATGCCCAGCTGGCGGTAGGCCCGGGTCGTCTCACCGATCGGCTCGGTCGGGAAGTCGGCGAAGCAGATCGAGATGTCCATCGCGGTGATGACCAGCTCGACGGCCTTCACGAAGTTCTTGGCGTCGAACGTGCCGTCGTCCTTGAGGAACTTCATGAGGTTCAGCGACGCCAGGTTGCACGAGCTGTTGTCCAGGCTCATGTACTCCGAGCACGGGTTGGACGCGTTGATGCGGCCGGTCTCGGGGTTGGTGTGCCAGTCGTTGATCGTGTCGTCGTACTGGATGCCCGGGTCGGCGCACTCCCAGGCGGCCTGGGTGACCTTGCGGAACAGGGCCTTGGCGTCGACGGTCTCGATCACCGAGCCGTCGAGGCGGGCGCGCAGCCCGAACTCGTCGCCCTCCTCCACGGCGCGCATGAACTCGTCGGAGACGCGGACCGAGTTGTTGGCGTTCTGGTACTGGACGCTGGTGATGTCCTTGCCGCCGAGGTCCATGTCGTAACCGGCGTCGCGCAGCGCGCGGATCTTGTCCTCCTCGCGCGCCTTGGTCTCGATGAACTCCTCGATGTCGGGGTGGTCGATGTCGAGGACGACCATCTTCGCCGCGCGGCGGGTCGCGCCACCGGACTTGATGGTGCCCGCGGAGGCGTCGGCGCCGCGCATGAAGGAGACCGGCCCGGAGGCGGTGCCGCCGGAGGACAGCAGTTCCTTGGAGGAGCGGATCCGGGAGAGGTTCAGGCCGGCACCGGAGCCGCCCTTGAAGATCAGGCCCTCCTCGCGGTACCAGTTGAGGATCGAGTCCATCTCGTCGTCGACGGCGAGGATGAAGCAGGCGCTGACCTGCTGCGGGGCGCTCGTGCCCACGTTGAACCAGACGGGGCTGTTGAAGCTGAAGTACTGGTGCAGCAGCATCCAGGTCAGCTCGTGCTCGAAGATCTCGGCGTCGCCCTCGGTGGCGAAGTAGCCGTGCTCGCGGCCGGCCTCGGTGTAGGTGAGCACCACCCGGTCGATGAGCTGGCGCAGGCTGGTCTCGCGCTGCGCGGTGCCGACGGCGCCGCGGAAGTACTTCGTGGTGACGATGTTGGTGGCGTTGATGCTCCACTCGGCGGGGAACTCGACACCGCGCTGCTCGAAGTTGATCGAGCCGTCCCGCCAGTTGGTCATGACGACGTCGCGACGCTCCCAGGTCACCTCGTCGTAGGGGTGCACACCAGCGGTGGTGAAGACGCGCTTGATCTTGAGGCCCTTGCCCCGGCTGGGCGTCTTGGTGCTGCGGCGGGTGCGGGGGCCGGCCACGCGGTCGTCGGTGTCGGTCATGGTGTGGAGCTCTCCCTGGTCGTGTGTCGCGTGGTGCGTCGCGGGGTTGCGCGGTGGTGCTGCGCGGTGGCGGATCGAGGGCTGGGGAAGAGCCGCGATCGGTAACTGCTCGAACTGCTGTCTATCGGGTGGTACCGACACTTCTAGGTGCCGGCGCCGGTGCCGGTGGGGACCGGCTGCCGGGGCGCGGGCGGACCCGTCTCCCCCGGTGACGAGGCGGGCTGCCGGGCCTTGAGCTCGGCGATCTCCCGTTCGAAGTCCGCCACCGAGGTGAAGGACCGGTAGACGCTGGCGAACCGCAGGTAGGCCACCTCGTCGAGCTCGCGGAGCGGGCCGAGGATGGCCAGGCCGACCTCGTGGCTCGGCACCTCCGCGGCGCCGGTGGCGCGGACGGCGTCCTCCACCTGCTGGGCGAGGAGCTTGAGCTGGTCCTCGTCGACGGGCCGGCCCTGGCAGGCCCGCCGGACGCCGGCGACCACCTTGCTGCGGTTGAACGGCTCGCTGACGCCGTTGCGCTTGACGACGGCGAGCACCGCTTCCTCGACGGTGGTGAACCGCCGCCCGCAGGCCGGGCACGAACGACGACGACGCGTGGTGGCGCCCTCGTCGGTCTCCCGGGAGTCGATGACCCGGCTGTCGGAGTTGTGGCAGAACGGGCAGCGCACGGTGGTTCACCTCCTCCGCCGGTGGGCCTGCCACGGGCCGCCTGTGGACCCCCCTGGGGACATCCGGTGGATGCGACGGGGAGAACCTGAGGATCGGCCTGTGGACGGGCTTACAGCTTTGTAACTACTAGATGTAGGGGAACCCTAGGACGGCCCACACAAGATGTGCAAGTGATCGTCGGCTCGGCGTGTTCCGCCCCGACACTGCCGTGCGCAGGCGGAACAGCGGGCGCCAGCCGTCACAGACACACCGCGGCGACACGCCGGCGCGGGCCCCGCCGCGGCGGCCCGGCTGCACAGGGGTCGGTCGGCGCGCGGCGGGCAGGAGCTCCGGCCGCCCGCGCCGGCGCGGGGGCGCAGCCGCCGGGCGCCCCGCCCGCACAACCACGGACGCAGGGCCGGACGCGGCGGGGCGCGCAACCGCGAAGGCCCGGCGCCGGTGCGCGCGCCGCCTGCCGATCAGGCGCTGAGGGACCCGTCCACCCGGGGTCGGCGGGAGTGCGGGATCTGGTCGCTCAACCGCATGGGGCGGGTCAGCAGCTCGGGCTCGAGATCCGCCGGCGGGGTCCAGTCGCGCCCGAGCGGTCGCAGCTCCACGGGCGGCGCGGAGCGCGCGGCCGGGATCGCCCAGGCAGGTACACCCCCGTCCCGGACCGGGGACGACGCGGCCGGCGTGCCCCCGGCGACGAGGGGGACGAGGTCGGCGTCGGCCGCCCGGTGCCGCCCGACGACCGGGCCCGGCGCGATGGCCGGTGCGCGGTGCCGACCGGGCGGGTGCACGGGCACGGAGGAGGCGGTCGCCGCCCGGACCTCGTCGCCCTCGGGTGCGCGTCGGCGACCACCCGTGCGAGCCGGAGCCGACCGCTCGGGGCGGCTGTCGCGCACCCGAGGGAGGCTGGCGGTCGCCTCGGGGTCGGTCGGCCGACCACCACCCGACCGAAGCGCCGGCTGCGCGGCCATCAGCTGCGTCCCGGGACGAGCGGACGCGGGTTCCGGGAGCCGCACGGTGTCCAGCGCCGTCCACATCGCCTGCTCGACCCCGTCGACCACGGTCCGCACCCACATCTGGCACGCGCCGGAGTCGTCGTGCCGCCAACCCAGCAGCTCCCCTGCCCGCCAGGCACCGGCGTGCAGTACGTCGACGGCCTGGGGATGACGGGTGAACACGGCGGCGCGGTTCTCCATGACGCTCGACACGCGACGACCGTAAGCGGATGACCAGCACTCAGCGTGAACGTGCCCATACGCAGGGTTGACGAAGTCGCCGATCCGCATTGTGAACGTCTCGCGTGGTGCAGGGGCACCCGTCAGGGCAGCAGCAGCACCTGACCAGGGGTGATCTGTGCGGTGTCGAGCCGGTTCAGCTGTCGGATGTCCACGATGACGTCCCGCACGTCCCGCCCCTCGGCCACCGCGCCGGCGATGGACCACAGGGTGTCGCCCGGCTCGACGATGACCTGGGTCGTCCCCATCAGCTCGAGCCCGCCGTCGGCCTCGCCCAGCACCGCACCGGCCAGGGCGACCAGCCCGAGGCCGAGCAGCAGAACGGCCACCGCCACCGCCCGGCGCCCACGCGCGGTCAGCCGCAGCGGCGGCCGCGGAGCGGCGCTCCTGCTACCGGGGGCCGTTCGCACGACGGTCAGGCGCCGCGCGGGCTCCCCCACCCGGTGCGCGACGGCCGCTGAGTAGGACGTCGGCGGGGGCAGCACCCGGAGGTGCCGGCCGGGCGGGGTCCCGGCGCCCGCCTCACCTCCACCGACCGGCGACCCGCCGGGAACCCGCAGCGCAGCGCCGCCGTTCATGTCTCCCACCCTCCCGACCGACGTGAGCCGGTCCGAACACACGTTCGATTCGAACGTCTGTCCGATGTCTACCGGACGGGACCGACAGAAGCGATGCGACACGGGGAACTTTCGAACACCTGTTTGAACTGGGCGGCGATCGGCGCTACGGTTCCACTCGACGACGACGGTCGAGCGCTGCACGGGCAGCCGGCGAGGAGGAGACGTGGCGGACTCGAAGGGGACCTCCGGCGCCGGTCGCGGCACCAGGGCAACGGCCCGGGAGGCTGACGGTTCCGCGTCGGTGCGGGCATTCCCCGACCGCACGGCGGACGGCGACGGCCTCACCCAGCGGCAGCGCCGGGTCCTCGAGGTGATCCGCGACTCGATCGATCGCCGTGGGTACCCACCCTCGGTCCGCGAGATCGGCGAGGCGGTGGGCCTGTCCTCGGCGTCCTCGGTCGCGCACCAGCTGTCGGTCCTGCAGAAGAAGGGGTGGCTGCGGCGCGATCCGAACCGTCCGCGCGCCCTCGACGTCCGGCTCCCCGGCGACGCCGCCCGCGGAGTGGCCGCGCACGCCGAGCCGCCGGTGGTCGGTGACGGCATGCAGGCGTCGGCGCCCACCTACGTCCCGCTCGTCGGGCGGATCGCTGCCGGTGGTCCCGTCCTGGCCGAGCAGGCGGTGGAGGACGTCTTCCCCCTGCCGCGCGAGCTGGTCGGCGAGGGCACGGTCTTCATGCTCAAGGTGGCCGGTGACTCGATGGTCGAGGCGGCGATCTGCGACGGCGACTGGGTCGTCGTCCGCCAGCAGCCGACGGCCGAGAACGGCGAGATCGTCGCCGCGATGATCGACGGCGAGGCGACGGTCAAGACCTACAAGCGGCGCGACGGCCACGTGTGGCTGCTGCCGCACAACCCGGCGTACGAGCCCATTCCGGGCGACGAGGCGACCATCCTCGGCCGGGTGGTCTCGGTCCTGCGGCGCGTCTGACCCTCAGGTCCGGCGGCGCAGCCGTCCGGTCAGCCAGACCGCGATCGTCGCCACGCCGGCGGCGATCAGGGCCGCGGCGATCGGCGACCGGTCCGACCGGGTGAGCTCGGCGAAGGAGGGCAGCGGGACAGCGTCGGGGGGAGCCGTGCTCGCCGCTCCGGCCGGCACCGGCACCACCGTGACGGGGCTGGGCAGCCCCTCGCTCGCGACCACGAGCGCTCGGCTGTCGGCGGTGAAGCTGATCGCCTCGCCCTGCGGCGACTCCGGGAGCGCCACCCGCGTCGGCTCCCGGGCCAGCGCACCGACGATGTCGGAACCGGCCAGGGGCCAGACGTAGGCGTCGGTGTAGGTGCGCAGGGCCAGCGCACTGCCGTCGACCGCCACGGCGCCTCCGGTGATGAGGAGCTGCCCGGCTCGGCCCACCGGCCCACCCGGGGTCCCCGTCAGGGTGATGTTCACCGTGCCCACCCGCTCCAGCGGCACCACGCCGCCGTCCACGAGCGCGCCGGCCGGCCGGTACACGCCGCTGGACCCGAGGACCTCCTTGGTGACGAGGTAGGGGGTCCCGTCCGGGGCCAGGAGCAGTGCCTCGGCGTCGTGCGCGCCGTCGGGGTAGGTCATCCGGTGCAGCGCGGCCGTGCCGTCGGGCCAGAGCACGTGGAGCGCCACGGTCGGGCGGACGCCGCCGTTGTCACCGATGTCGGCCACCCAGACGCTGCCGTCGGACGCCACGCCGAGGTCCTCGGGGTCGAACGGGTCGGCCGCACCGGTCTGGACGTCGACGACGGCGCAGGAGGAGTCCAGCCCGTGCACCGCGACCTGGTCGCCGCCGTCGGTGAGGGCGAGCATCTGCTCCCCCACGACCACCAGGCCGGAGAGCTCGGCGAGCCGCGGGTCGGTGATCGAGCACCGGACCTCAGGGGCCGGTGCCGGCGGGGCGGGCGAGGCGGCGGTGGGTGCCACCGGGGCGGGCGCCTCCGCGTGAGCCGGATCGGGCGCCAGCACGACCGTGCCGACGACCAGGGTGCTCGCGGCGAGGAGCCGGCACGTCCGGGCGCGGTCAGGGACGGGGACGGCCTGCTCGGGCACGTACCCAGCGTGACAGAACCACCGCGTCCAGTGCATGAACCACGCCCAACAGGACGATGCCGACGGCGGCCCCGACGAGCGCGTCGGTGACCCAGTGGAAGTCGAGCGACACCATCGCCACCCCCGTGGCGACCGGTCCGACCACGCTCAGCCACCAGAACGCCCGCTGCACGGTCGCCGGCAGCCCGTACTCGACCGCCTGCCAGCGGGCCACCCCCCACATGAGCACCGCATTGGCCACGTGCCCGGAGGGGAACGAGACGCCGTCGGCGTGGAAGAAGTAGGACCCCGGGAACGCCGGCGCCGTGCGCCCGAGGCCGTGCTTGATGGCGTAGACCACCGCGGTCAGCACCCCCAGGGCGAGGAGCACCCGGACCGCCGGCAACCAGGCGCCCCGTCGCCAGAGGAGGTGGCCGACCAGGACGGCGAGCACGACGAGGATCGTGACCCGCCCGCCGAGCTGGGTGACCACCCACACCGCCGGGTAGCCCGGCGTGTCCCGCAGGCCCCAGTCGCTCACGATCTCGGAGACCCGCAGGTCCAGCCGCTCGGACGGGCCGTGGGCGAGGAGGTCGGCGGTGATGAGCACCGCCACGACCAGCGCCGCGGCGACCAGCCACCACGGCGGCCGGCCGACGGGGACCACGGGCACGGCCCGCGGTGCCTCCGTCGCCTGCACGGCTCCCCTGGTCACGCCGCCACGGTACCGGGCCGTGACCGGATCGTGATCAGCGCAGGCCGGTCAGCCGACCGGGACCGCGAACTCCTCGAGCACCGCCGCCAGGGCGCCGTCGACCCGGGCGGTGAGCCGGGTGCCGCCGGCCTCGTGCAGCTCGCCGAGCACCTCGCCGTCGCGGTGCACCCGCGCCACCAGGTCCCCGCGCTCGTAGGGCACCAGCACGTCGACGTCGACGTCCGGGTGCGGCAGCCGCTCGGCCACGAGCCTGCGCAGCGAGTCGATGCCGAGCCCCGTGCGCGCGGACACCCACACCGCACCCGGCAGGGCCTGCCGGAGCATGATGATGTCCTCCTCGCTCATCGCGTCGACCTTGTTCACCACGATCAGCTCGGGCACCGCGGCGGCGTCGATCTCGTTCAGGACCACGCGCACCGCGTCGATCTGGCCGAGCGGGTCGGGGTCGGAGCCGTCGACGACGTGCAGCAGCAGGTCGGCCGCGGCCACCTCCTCCAGCGTGGAGCGGAAGGCGTCCACCAGCTGGTGCGGCAGGTGGCGCACGAAACCGACGGTGTCGGTCAGCGTGTACTCCCGGCCGTCGGGCGACTGGGCCCGGCGGACCGTCGGGTCGAGGGTGGCGAACAGCGCGTTCTCCACCAGCACGCCGGCGCCCGTGAGCTGGTTGAGCAGGCTGGACTTGCCGGCGTTGGTGTACCCGGCGATTGCGACGCTCGGCGTCGCGTTGCGGTCCCGGCTGGAGCGCTGGGTCGCCCGGGCGGTCGCCATGCCGGCGATCTCCCGCCGCAGCTTGCTCACGCGGGCGCGGATGCGCCGCCGGTCGGTCTCGATCTTCGTCTCACCCGGACCGCGGGTACCGATGCCGCCACCGCCGGCGACCCGGCCACCGGCCTGCCGGGACATCGACTCACCCCAACCGCGCAGCCGCGGCAGCATGTACTGCATCTGGGCGAGCTCGACCTGCGCCTTGCCCTCCCGGCTGGTGGCGTGCTGGGCGAAGATGTCGAGGATCAGCGCCGTCCGGTCGACGACCTTGACCTTGAGCACCTTCTCCAGCTGGTTGAGCTGGCCGGGGGTCAGCTCGCCGTCGCAGATCACGGTGTCGGCACCGGTGGCGGCGACGATGTCGCGGATCTCGGCGGCCTTGCCCGAGCCGACGTAGGTGGCGGCGTCGGGCTTGCCGCGTCGCTGGCTCACGGCCTCGAGGACCTGGGAGCCGGCGGTCTCGGCGAGGGCGGCGAGCTCGGCCAGCGACCGGTCGGCGTCGGCCTGCGTGCCCTCGGTCCAGACGCCGACGAGGACGACGCGCTCCAGCCGCAGCTGGCGGTACTCGACCTCGGTGACGTCGGCGAGCTCGGTGGAGAGGCCGGCCACCCGGCGCAGGGCGCCGCGCGCCTCGAGCGCGTAGGAGCCAGTGGTGTCGTCGGCCTCGTCCCACCGCTCGGTCGGGGCGGTACGGGGCTCGAGGTCGGCCTGCTCGTCGACGGGCAGGGCATCGGGGGCGGTCGTCATCGTGTCCAGCGTGGCACGGTCCTTCGAGGAAAGCACCTGAGTTGTCATCGCCGCGTACAACGCATCTGCCCTCCTCCTGCATCCCGATCGGCGGCACGAGTACGGCCTCCGCGAGCGGAGGGCCCCGGGGACCCACGCCGACTCAGCCCGTGAGCCACTCCGCGCACAGGGTGCCGGCCGAGACCAGCACGGCCGGGCCGCTGAGCACCGTCGTCGTCGCGGTCACCTGGACCGACAGGCGGCCCCCGGGGACGTCGACGACGACGGTCCCCTCTCCGGCGCCCTCGGCCCGGAGTGCCGCGTAGGCGGCGGCACACGCGCCCGTGCCGCAGGACCGGGTCTCGCCCACGCCTCGCTCGGAGACCCGCAGCCGCACGTGCGCGCCGGGCTCGAGGACGTTGACCAGCTCGACGTTGACCCCCTCGGCGAACAGCGCCGGGTCGAACCCGGGCGTGCCGGTCAGGTCGAGCTGCTCGACGGGCACCTCGGTGAGGCAGGCCAAGTGTGGGTTGCCCATGCTGACGGCGAGCCCGGCGAAGGTCCGGCCGTCGACCACCGCCGTCCCCTCGCCGAAGGGGCGCGCCGGGCCCATGTCCACCCAGTAGCCGCCGTCGGCACCGGCCCCGACCCGCCGGGCCCCGCCGCGGGTGCCCACCAGCAGGTCGCCGGTGCAGGAGCCGCGGTCCACCAGCCCCTCGCCGACGAGCGCGTGCAGGAACAGGCGGATGCCGTTGCCGCACATCTCGGCGTAGGAGCCGTCGGCGTTGCGGTGGTCCATGAACCACTCGCACCGCTCGAGGTCATCCCCCAGCACGTCCGCCGCGTCCGGGACGTGGGCGCTGCGCACCAGCCGCAGCACGCCGTCACCGCCCAGGCCCGCCCGCCGCTCGCAGAGCCGCCGGACCATCGCGGCGTCGAGGCGGTCGCCGGCCCACACGGTGCCGTCGGGGTCGGGCAGCACGACGAAGTCGTTCTCGGTGCCGTGGCCGATCAGCACGCGGGGCGAGGAGGTCATCGGTCGATCGTAGGCCCGGTGATCACCGCCGCCGCGGCGTCGGCCAGGTCGGTCCGGGCGGCGTCGAACCACGTCGTCGCGGCGTCCCGGCGGAACCACGAGCGCTGCCGCCGGACGAAGCGGCGGGTCGTGGTGACGGTGCGCTCCCTCGCCTCGTCGGGCGTCAGGACGCCGTCGAACTGCGCCAGCACCTGCGCGTAGCCCAGGGCGCGGGAGGCGGTCGGTCCCTCGCGCAGCCCGTCGGCGGCGAGCGCCGCGACCTCGTCGACGAAGCCGGCGGCCCACATCCGGTCCACGCGCGCCGCGACCCGCTCGTCCAGCTCGGCGGGCTCGCGGTCCAGCCCGAGCACCACGGCCGGGTAGTGCGGGCGCGGCTCGGGCAGCTGGGCGCGGAACGGCACGCCGGTGAGCTCGACGACCTCCAGCGCGCGCACGATCCGCCGTCCGTTGCTCGGCAGGACGGCGGCGGCGGCCTGCGGATCGAGCTCGGCGAGCCGGGCGTGCAGCGCGGCCGGGCCGACGGCGGCGAGCTCTTCCTCCAGCCGGGCGCGGACGGCCGGGTCGGTGCCCGGGAAGTCCAGCTCGTCGAGGACGGCCCGCACGTAGAGCCCCGAGCCGCCGACGAGCAGCGGCACCGTGCCGGCGGCCCGCAAGCGGTCGATCTCCGCCCGCGCCCGCCGGCGGTACTCCGCGACCGAGGCCGGCTCGCGCACGTGCCAGAGGTCCAACAGGTGGTGCGGCACACCACCCCGCTCGGCGAGGTCGGGTTTGGCCGTGCCGATGTCCATGCCGCGGTAGAGCTGCATCGAGTCCGCGTTCACCACCTCGCCGCCCAGCCGCCGGGCCAGTTCGACGGCGAGCGCGGTCTTGCCGGTGGCCGTCGGCCCGACGACCGCGACGACCGGCGGCGGCGTCACGCGACCACCCAGTCGGCGACGGGGTAACCGACCCCGAACGGCGCGGCGTCGTGGCGCAGCCGGGCGGTGACGTGCCGGCCGGCGAGCGCGGCCCCCACCGCGCGCCAGACGGGCACCCCCGCGGCCAGCAGACCCGCCTCCGCGGCGGGGTCCAGCGCCGCCAGCGCGGCGGCGTCGCCCGACGCCAGGGCGGTGGCGACCGCGGCGTCGAACGGCTCGGCCGCCGGGTCGAGATACCCGGGCGCCTTCACCGAGCGCCGTGCCGAGCCGTCCCCCATGACCAGCACCCCGACCGGCGCCGGCAGGTCGCGCATCAGCTGGCCGACGTCGGCCGGGCCGACCCCCACGCGGGTGCCGGCGAACGCCGCCTGGTCGAGCAGCCAGGCACCCACCGTGTGCGCGAGCGGGAGCCGCCTCCCCTCGGGGCGCAGCCGGCCGTCGAACGGCAGGTCGAGGTCGACGCCGAAGCCACGGAGGTCGCCGCCGTCGCCGGGACCGAACCGCTCCCCCGGCAGCGGCCCCGGCCCGACCACCACGACCACCTCCGGTCCGGCGCCGAGCAGCGCGGTGACCGCCTCCGCACAGGCCTCGCGCAGGGCGGCGCTCTCCGGCGAGGGCCGCCCCTCCACATCCGTGACCAGCAGGGGCGGGCACGGGCAGAAGGCGACGGCGGCCGACGGACGGGGCGCCCGGACCGGGACGCCGCCGGGGAAGGAGGTCACGGCAGCAGTCTCGCCGATGCGACGTGGGACACTGCCGGACGTGTCGAGCACGGACGACCCCGGCAACGGGGTGCAGCAGGCCGCTCCGCCGATTGCGGAGACCACCGAGACCCCTGAGACCCCCGCCCCGGAGGAGGCGACGCCGACCGGCGGCCCGGACGCGGTGACCCCCGCGGCTGGCACCCCGGCCGCGCCATCGCCCGCGGAGGCGGCGCTCGCCGACCCCACGGCGGATCCGGGCGCGCCCACCGGGGACCCGGACGCCTCCGTCGAGGCCCCGGGAGCGGCGGTGGCAGCCGCCGCGCCGACGCCGACGCCGGCGCCCGCGCCGGCGCCGACGGCCGCCCCGGTGGAGACCGTGGTGAGCGACCCGTCGCAGTGGGGTCGCGTGGACGCCGACGGCACCGTCTTCGTGCGCACCGCCGACGGCGAGCGCGAGGTGGGTTCCTGGCAGGCCGGCGAGGCCGAGGCGGGGCTGGCCCACTACGGCCGCCGCTACGACGACCTCGCCACCGAGGTCTCCCTCCTCGAGGCGCGGCTCAAGGCGCACACCGGCAACCCCGCGGAGATCAAGGCCAAGGCCGAGGCGCTGGCCGGGTCGATCCCGACCGCCGCCGCCGTCGGCGACCTGGAGGGCCTGGCCGCCCGGGCCCGCGCGATCGTGGAGACCGCCGAGGCCGCCGCCGTCGAGTACCGCGCCGAGAAGGCCGCCGCCCGCGCCGCGCAGGTGGCGCGCAAGGAGGCCCTGGCCGCCGAGGCCGAGCAGATCGCGGCCGAGTCGACGTCCTGGAAGGCCGCCGGCGACCGCCTCAAGGCGATCGTCGAGGAGTGGAAGACCATCCGCGGCATCGACCGCAAGACCGACGACGCCCTGTGGACGCGGTTCGCCGCCGCCCGGGACGCCTTCGGCCGCCGCCGCGGTGCCCACTTCGCCCAGCTCGACGCCCAGCGCAGCGAGGCCCGCTCGGCCAAGCAGGAGCTGATCCAGGAGGCGCAGCGGCTGTCGGCGTCGACCGACTGGGGCCCCACCAGCGCGGCGATGCGCTCGCTGATGGACCGCTGGAAGGCGGTGCCGCGCACCGGCCGCGACGGCGACGACGACCTGTGGAAGCAGTTCCGCGCAGCGCAGGACGTCTTCTTCAGCGCCCGTGCCGAGCAGGACAAGGCGCGCGACGCCGAGCAGGTCGCCAACCAGCAGGCCAAGGAGCAGCTGCTGGCCGAGGCCGAGCAGCTGGACCCCAGCAAGGACCTGCGGGGGGCGCAGAACGCGCTGCGCAAGATCCAGGAGCGCTACGACGCCATCGGTCACGTGCCCCGCGGCGTGATGCGCCAGCTCGAGGACCGGATGCAGGCCGTGGAGCAGAAGGTCCGCGGCGCAGCCGACGCCGGTCGCGTGCGCACCACCCCGGAGAACCCGATGGTCGCCTCCATGCGGGCCGCCGTCACCAAGGCCGAGGAGCAGCTGGCCAAGGCCGAGGCGGCGGGTGACGAGCGGCGGATCGACGAGGCGCGGGCCAACCTGCAGACCCGCCGGGAGTGGCTCGCCGAGGCGGAGAAGTCCGCCCGCCGGTAGCCCCCCGGGCATAGGAAGCTTCACCTGCGGAATCGCCCCGCGGGACGCAGGTGAAGCCTCCTATGCCTCCGTCAGCAGCCGGTGACCACCGGCAGCGGTGCAGGGACGCCGACCTGCGGCATGCCCAGCGAGACGCCGGGCGTCGTCGGCCGGGTGCCGGCCTCGCTCGCGTCGCCGGCCCGCGTGCGGCGGTGGGACACCAGCGGGCCGTCGGCGACCAGGTGGTGCGGCGCGGCCTGGGTGACGACGGTCTCGACGACGTCGCCGGGCCGCACCCCGTCGGCCGCGGTGAAGTGGACGAGGCGCCCGTCGCGGGCCCGGCCGGAGAGGCGGCCGCGTGCGGCGTCCTTGCTCCCCTCCCCCGCGGCGACGAGCAGCTCCACCCGCCGCCCGACGAGCCGGCGGTTCTCCTCCCAGCTGATCTCGTCCTGCAGCGCGGTGAGCCGGAGGTAGCGCTCCTGCACGACCTCCTTGGGCAGCTGCCCGTCCATCTCGGCGGCCGGGGTGCCGGGCCGCTTGGAGTACTGGAAGGTGAAGGCGCTGGAGAACCGGGCGGCCCGGACCACCTCGAGCGTCTGCGCGAAGTCCGCCTCGGTCTCGCCGGGGAAGCCGACGATGATGTCGGTGGTGATCGCGGCGTCGGGCATGGCGGCGCGGACGCGGTCGATGATCCCCAGGTAGCGCTCCTGCCGGTACGCGCGGCGCATCCGCTTGAGGACGTCGTCCGACCCCGACTGCAGCGGCATGTGCAGCTGGTGGCAGACCGCCGGCGTCTCGGCCATCGCGGCGATGACGTCATCGGTGAACATCGCCGGGTGCGGGCTGGTGAACCGGATGCGTTCCAGCCCCTGGATGCGGCCGGTGGCGCGCAGCAGGTCGGCGAACGCGCCGCGGTCGCCGAAGTCGCTGCCGTAGCTGTTGACGTTCTGCCCGAGCAGGGTCACCTCGAGCACGCCCTGGTCCACCAGCGCCTGCACCTCGGCCAGGATCTCGCCGGGGCGGCGGTCCTTCTCCTTGCCGCGCAGCGCCGGGACGATGCAGAACGTGCAGGTGTTGTTGCACCCGACGCTGATCGACACCCAGCCGGAGTAGGCGGAGTCCCGCTTGGCGGGCAGCGTCGAGGGGAAGACCTCGAGGGACTCCACGATCTCGACCTGCGCCTCGGCGTTGTGCCGGGCGCGGTCGAGCAGGGCCGGCAGCGACCCGACGTTGTGCGTGCCGAAGACCACGTCGACCCAGGGTGCCCGCGTGACGATCTCGCCGCGGTCCTTCTGCGCGAGGCAGCCGCCGACGGCGATCTGCATGCCGGGGCGGGCGTCCTTGACCGGGCGCAGGTGCCCGAGGTTGCCGTACAGGCGGTTGTCGGCGTTCTCGCGCACCGCGCAGGTGTTGAGGACGACGACGTCGGCGTCCTCCCCGTCCGCGGCGGCGGTGTACCCGGCCGCCTCGAGCAGGCCGGAGAGCCGCTCGGAGTCGTGCACGTTCATCTGGCACCCGTAGGTGCGCACCCGGTAGGTGCGGGCGGGGCTCGCGGTGGGGCTGCTCATCTCGACACGGAGGATACGGCGCGGCCCGGGACGACCGGGGCGTTCCGGCCGACCGTCACGGAGCGGGTTCGGCACCCAGCGCCGCAGCGGTCACCCGAACGGGCGGATCGCGCCCGGCGACCCCCTGACCGGCCGTGTTCGTTACGCCTTCGTGATCCCACGGTGCGGGAACCGCGACCTCCCGCCCCTAAGGTCCCCAGGGTGACCAGCCGTCCGAACGGAGAGCCTCTCGTCCGCCTGTCCGGGGTGAACAAGTGGTTCGGCGAACTGCACGTCCTGCAGGACATCGACCTCGAGATCGCCCGGGGCGAGGTGGTCGTCGTCATCGGCCCGTCGGGGTCGGGCAAGTCGACCCTGTGCCGCGCCATCAACCGCCTCGAGTCGATCGAGAAGGGCGAGATCGTCATCGACGGCGAGCGGCTGCCCGAGGAGGGCAAGCAGCTCGCCCGCCTGCGCGCCGACGTCGGCATGGTGTTCCAGAGCTTCAACCTCTTCGCGCACAAGACCATCCTGGAGAACGTCACCCTCGGGCCGATCAAGGTGCGCAAGCGGTCGAAGGCCGACGCCGAGAAGCGGGCCCGCGAACTGCTCGACCGCGTGGGCGTCGGCGCGCAGGCCGACAAGTACCCCGCTCAGCTCTCCGGCGGCCAGCAGCAGCGCGTGGCCATCGCCCGGGCCCTGGCCATGGACCCCAAGGTCATGCTGTTCGACGAGCCCACGTCGGCGCTGGACCCGGAGATGATCAGCGAGGTCCTCGACGTCATGGTCGGGCTGGCCGCCGACGGGATGACGATGATCGTCGTCACCCACGAGATGGGCTTCGCGCGGAAGGCGGCCAACCGCGTCGTCTTCATGGACGGCGGCCGGGTCGTGGAGTCCTCCGACCCCGAGACGTTCTTCAGCACCCCGAGCTCCGACCGGGCCAAGGACTTCCTCTCCAAGATCCTGAACCACTGACCGTTCCTACGGAAGGACAGCTCATGCGCACCACCCGCTACGCCGCCTCGCTCGCGGCCCTCGGCTTCATGCTCGCCGCCTGTGGCGGCAGCGAGGCCGGCAACCAGGCCGAGGACGCCGCCGACTCGACCGTCGAGGTCCAGGAGGAGGTCGACTTCGAGGCGGGTACGACGATGGCCGAGCTCGCCGAGGCCGGTTCCATCACCGTCGGCACGAAGTTCGACCAGCCCGGGTTCGGTCTCCTGAACCCCAACACCGAGACCCCCGAGGGCTTCGACGTCGAGATCGCCAAGCTGATCGCCGCGGAGCTCGGCATCGCCCCCGAGGACATCGAGTGGACCGAGACCGTCTCGGCCAACCGCGAGCCCTTCCTGCAGAACGGCCAGGTCGACATGGTGGTGGCGACCTACACCATCAACGACGCCCGCAAGGAGCTCATCGACTTCGCCGGCCCCTACTACGAGGCCGGCCAGGACATCATGGTCGCCGCCGGCAACCCGGAGGGCATCCAGGGCCCCGAGGACCTGGCCGGCAAGAACGTCTGCTCGGTCGAGGGATCGACGCCGGCGCAGAACATCCGGGACAACTACCCGGAGGCGACCCTCACGCTGTTCGACGTCTACTCCAAGTGCGCCGACGCCCTCGCCAACGGCCAGGTCGACGCCGTGACCACGGACAACGTCATCCTCACGGGCCTGGTCGCCGGCAGCGACGGCGCCTTCGAGCTCGTGGGCAACCCGTTCACCGAGGAGCCGTACGGCATCGGCGTGCCGAAGGGTGACGACGAGTTCCGCGCGTTCATCAACGACACGCTGGAGGAGGCCTACGAGAGCGGCGCCTGGGCCGACGCCTGGGACCGCACCGCCGGCGCCATCAGCGGCCAGGAGGCCCCCGAGCCGCCGGCCGTCGACCGCTACTGAGCACCCCCGGCGCTGCGGGGCGGGAACTCCCGCCCCGCAGCGCCGCTCCATGACCAGCCCCGAGAGGAGGCGGCGTGCAGTTCCTCGCTGACAACTTCGACCTGCTGTGGGACGCGTTCCTGACGACGCTGAGCCTGTCGTTGCTCGCCGGCCTGCTCGCCCTCGTGCTGGGCACGCTGCTGGCGGCCGCGCGGGTCAGCCCCATCCCGCCGCTGCGCGGGCTGGCGACCTTCTACGTCGAGACCTTCCGCAACACGCCGCTGACGGTCGTCTTCTTCTTCCTCATCTTCGGGCTGCCGCAGATCGACTTCATCCTCGGCTTCTACACCGGGGCGGTGCTCTCCCTCGGGCTCTACACCGCGGCGTTCGTCTGCGAGGCGGTGCGCTCGGGGATCAACGCGGTCTCGACCGGTCAGGCCGAGGCGTCCCGCGCGATCGGCCTCACCTTCGGGCAGTCGCTCCGCGAGGTCGTCCTCCCGCAGGCGTTCCGCACCGTCATCCCGCCGCTGGGCAACGTCTTCATCGCCATGGTGAAGAACAGCTCGATCGCCGCAGGCTTCGCCACCAGCGAGCTGAGCTCCCTGCTCCCCCGCCTGGTCAACGCCGACGCCGGGCAGCTCACCGCCGTCCTGCTGGGGGTCGTGATCGCCTACATGATCATCACGTTGCCGCTCGCGTTCGGCGTGCACAGCCTGGAGCGACGGGTGGCGATCCTCCGATGACCACGCCGGTCCTCTTCGACATCCCCGGCCCCAAGGCCCGCGCGCGCATCCGGATCGGTACCGGCGTCGGGATCCTGCTGATCCTGGGGATCCTCGCCCTCGTCCTCATCCGGCTCGCCGGCAACGGCCAGCTGGAGAGCCAGCGCTGGGCCGTGCTCTTCGACGCGCGCACCGGCGTGCCGCAGACGCTCGGCCGCGCGCTGGTCAACACGCTCCAGGTCGCCGCGGTCGGCATGGTCGTGGCCACGGTCCTCGGCCTGCTGCTGGCCGTCGGACGGCTGTCGGATCACCGCGCGGTGCGCTGGCTGGTCGGCACCTACATCGAGTTCTTCCGGGCCATCCCGCTGCTGGTCGTCATCTTCGCGCTCTACTTCGTCCTGCCGAAGTACGACGTCGAGCTCTCCGCCTTCCAGGCGCTCGCCGGCGGCCTCATTCTCTACAACTCGGCGGTGCTCGCCGAGATCTTCCGGGCCGGCATCCTGTCGATCGACAAGGGCCAGCGCGAGGCCGCGTTCGGCATCGGGATGCGCAAGTACCAGGTGATGTCGCTGGTGCTGCTCCCGCAGGCGACGAGGCGCATGCTCCCGGTGCTCATCGCGCAGCTGGTGGTCCTGCTGAAGGACAGCTCCCTGGGCTTCATCATCGGCTACTTCGAGCTGCTGCGAGGTGCGCGAAGCCTCGTGGAGTTCTTCTCCCTGAGTTTCGGCAACCAGTACACCTTCCAGCTGTACGTCGCCGCGGGCCTGATCTACATCGTCATCAACGTGCTGCTCTCCCAGCTGGCGAAGATCGTCGAGCGCCGGACCCGCCGGGCGGCGACGACGGGCGGCGGTGCTCCGAAGCTGCCGGCGGACGTGCAGATGGGTGGCGGCGGGGGCGCAGTCTGAGCCGTCCCCACCGTCCTGCGGCGGTGCGGACGACGCGGTCGCATGCTCCCCGGGGTCCTGCGGACTGCGCGCCTGACCAGGCCCTTCCCGTCCGACTCAGTCGTCCCAGCCGGGCGCGCCGAACCACCACGGAGCGCCTCGGTGGCGAGACTGGTCGGCACGATGGAGACGATGCACGCGGCCGGTCGCCGCACCCTTCCCCCGGTCCCCCGGACCGCTGCCGAGACGAGCCCGCCGGTCGTCCACCTGACGATGGCCGTCCCCGCTCCCCTCGACGCGCTCGCCCGGCTCGACGAAGGGCAGGCGTTCGTCGCCCGCCTGCGGTCGGCGGCTACGGCGTTCGCCGACGCCGCCGGGGCGGAGAGCGCCGTCGTCCGGGAAGTCGTGCCGCCGGCCCGGCACCGGCGCTCGCGCTGCCGGGTGGTGTTCCGGTACGCCGACGGCACCGAGACCGACCTGACGTTGCTCGGCGAGCGCCGGCGCTCGGGGACGTCCGCGACCGACGGGTTCGACGCCGAGATCACCCGGTGGCTCGCCGACGGCCAGCGCCGCGACCCGGCCTGGCTGGTGGCCGACGACGAGGCCCCCGACGGCGTGGCCGTCGACGTGACCGCCTGGGTCACCACCGGCTGACCGCGGAGACGCGACCGGAGGCGGCCCGGTGCCCCGGGGCCGCCTCCTGTCGCCTCGGGCGGGGCGCGACCGCTCAGGGCAGCGCGCTCTCCTCGTCGACGTCGGCGTACTCGTCCTCGGCCTCGTCGGCGGCGCCGACCTCGTCGAGGACGTCGCGGACGACGGCCGCCGCGAGCCCGCCGTTGTAGCCCTTGCGCGCCAGCATGCCCATGAGGCGCCGGGTGGCCGTCTGGCGGTCCAGCCGGCGCATCCCGGGCGCGCGACGCTCCACGAGCCGGCGGGCCGCCGCCCGTTCGTCGTCGTCGTCGACCAGCTGGACGGCCTCCGCGGCGGTCTCGGGGTCGACCCCCTTGGCGCGCAGCTCCGCGGAGAGCGCCCGCCGGGCGAGCCCGCGGCCGGCCTGCCGGCTGCTGACCCACGCCCGGGCGAAGGACGCGTCGTCGATCAGCCCGACCTCGGTGAACCGGTCGAGCACGGCCTCGGCCGCGTCGTCCGGCATCCCTCGCTCGGTGAGGAGGTCGGCGAGCTGCCGCCGGGTCTTCGGTGCCCCCGTCAGGGCGCGCAGGCAGATGCCCCGCGCGACCTGTTCGGGGTCACCGGGCTCGTCCTCCGGGGAACCGGGGGCGACGTCCGGGGTCAGGGGATCGTCACCGCCCGGCGTCCGCGGGCGCCGGGCGGCCCGGGTGTCCCCGAAGCCGCGCCGACGGGACGGGCGCCGCTGGTCCACCGGCAGGTCAGAAGTCGGGGGCGTCGACCGGCGCCGGGGCGTCCAGCTTCGGGCCGATGCCGAGCTTCTCCTTGACCTTCTTCTCGATCTCGTCGGCCAGGTCGGGGTTGTCCTTCAGGAAGTTGCGGACGTTCTCCTTGCCCTGGCCCAGCTGGTCGCCCTCGTAGGTGTACCAAGCGCCGGACTTCTTCACGATGCCTTGCTCGACACCGGCGTCGACGATGCCGCCCTCCCGGCTGAAGCCCTGACCCCAGAGGATGTCGAGCTCGGCCTGCTTGAACGGCGCGGCCACCTTGTTCTTGACGACCTTGATGCGCGTGCGGCTGCCGATCGCGTCGGTGCCCTGCTTGAGGGTCTCGATGCGGCGGACGTCGAGGCGGACCGACGAGTAGAACTTCAGCGCGCGACCACCGGTGGTGACCTCGGGTGAGCCGTAGACCACGCCGACCTTCTCGCGCAGCTGGTTGATGAAGATCGCCGTCGTGCCGGAGTTGCTCAGCGCACCGGTGATCTTGCGCAGCGCCTGGCTCATCAGGCGGGCCTGCAGACCCACGTGGCTGTCACCCATCTCGCCCTCGATCTCGGCGCGGGGCACCAGGGCCGCCACGGAGTCGATGACGATGATGTCGAGCGCACCGGAGCGGATCAGCATGTCGGCGATCTCGAGGGCCTGCTCACCGGTGTCGGGCTGGCTGACCAGGAGGGCGTCGGTGTCCACACCGATGGCGCGGGCGTACTCCGGGTCGAGCGCGTGCTCGGCGTCGATGAAGGCGGCGATGCCGCCGTTGGCCTGGGCGTTGGCCACCGCATGCAGGGCGACCGTGGTCTTACCGGAGGACTCCGGCCCGTAGACCTCGACGACCCGGCCGCGCGGGAGGCCGCCGATGCCGAGGGCGATGTCGAGGGCGATCGACCCGGTCGGGATGACCTTGATCGCTTGGGCGGCCTCGTCGCCCAGCCGCATGACCGAGCCCTTGCCGAACTGCTTGTCGATCTGGGCGAGGGCCATGTCGAGGGCCTTGTCGCGGTCGAGCGTTGCTGCCATGGTGCGTCACCTTCGGTTCGCGAGAAGCGGGTCGGGTCCGACGCTAGGGCGAGGCACCGACAGTTTTCGGGTTCCAGGGCGGGCTGGGGAGAACCGGCCGGCCTGTGGACGCCACAGTAGGCCGAACACTTGTTCGATCGCCAGGGCGACACGCCGCGTCGGGGAACCGGCCGGCTCAGCGCTCCTTGACCGGCACGTCGAAGGCCTCGCAGACGGCCAGCCACACCTTCCGCACGGGGACGCCGGCCTCGATGGCGTCCAGCGCCGTGCGCCCGCCGAGGTCGGAGAACACGTGATCGCGCGCCACGCTCTGGGCGCGCATCGACCCGAACTGACCGTCCAGACGGGACCAGAACTCCTGCAGCCGCACGCCACGACGCTAACCCGTCCGGCCCCGGCCGCGCCGCCGCCGCCCTACCCTTGCGCGCATGATCCCGGGCACCGGCTCCTCGACGCTCGACACCGTCCTCGAGATCGGCATCGTCATCGCGCTCGTCGCGCTGATCGTGCTGCTGATCAAGAACTACCGCGGGCGCTGACCCGCGAGCCCAGCCAGACCACGACGAGCGGGAGCACCAGGGCGGCGGAGACCCCGGAGACCAGCCCGAACCCGCCCCAGGCCAGCAGCGGGCCACCGACCACCCCCGCCAGCGCGGCACCGAGCCCCATCAGCAGGTCGGTGCCGCCCTGCGCGGTCGGCCGCAGCTCGGGCCCCACCGACGCCGTCACCAGCGCCGAACCCGCGATGAGCCCGCAGGACCAGCCGAGGCCCAGCAGGAGCAGCCCGGCACCGAGCTGCACCGAGTCCGCCGGCGCCGCCGTCCCCGAGATGGCGGCCGCGGCCAGCAGCAGCCCGGCGCCCAGGGCGACGACCGTGGGGGCCCCCGCGCGGTCGGCCAGCATGCCCACCAGCGGCGAGAACAGGTACATCCCGGCGACGTGCACGCTGATGACCAGTCCGACGAGGCGGAGCACCGCCCCCTCCGGGCCGCCGGCGTGACCCATGTGCACCGGCGTCATCACCATGACGCCGACCATCACCGAGTGGGCGACCACCACCGCGGTGAGGCCCAGCCGCCCGGCCGGGGTGGCCCAGACCGCCCGCAGAGCGGCACCGGTGGCGTGCCGCGGCCGCGGACCGCCACCACCCCCGCCGAGCGCCCGGGCCACCAGCAGCGGATCGGGGCGCAGGAGCAGCAGGAAGCCCACCGCCACCACCGCGAACACGATCGCCGACACCACGAAGACGCCGCCCAGCGCGGGCAGGCCCAGGGCCTCCCCGAGCTCGGCACCGGGCGCGGCCAGGTTCGGGCCGACCACGGAGCCGACGGTCGTGGCCCACACGACGAGCGAGAGCGAGCGCCCCCGGTGCTCGGGTTCGGCGAGGTCGGCGGCGGCGTAGCGGGACTGGAGCCCGCACGCCGTGGCGGCACCGAACAGGAACAGCCCGCCCAGCAGCAGGAGCAGGGAGGACACCGCCGCCGCCACGACGGTCACCACCGCGCCGACCACGCTGAGGCCGTAGCCGACGGCGAGCCCCGCCCGCCGGCCGGCCGAGTCGCTGATCCGGGCGAGCGGCACCGCCAGGACCGCAGCCCCCAGGACGCCGGCGGTCTGGCCGAGGCCGGAGGCGGTGTCGGTGCCTGCGACGTCGCGGGCCAGCAGCCCGCCGGCGGTGATGCCGACCGTGACGCCGAGCCCCGCCAGGGCCACGCCGCCGCTGAGGACGCCCAGCGTGCGGCGCTGCACGCGGGCGACGTCGACCGTGGCCTCGGGTTGCTGCAGCGGTGTCACGTGCGCTCCCGTCTCCCCGGGCGGGTGTTCCCGCCCTCCGGCGTCCGCGCCGGTCAGCGAAGTGTCGTACACGGCGGGGACACTGAGCGCGTGCCCGCCCGCCCGACCTCCGGCCGCCCCGAGGGCCGGGGCGCCCTGACCCGGTTCTCCGAGCCCACCCGCGCGTGGTTCACCGGCGCCTTCGAGCAGCCCACGGGCGCGCAGGAGGGCGCCTGGGAGGCGATCAGCAGCGGCGAGCACGCCCTCGTGGTGGCGCCCACCGGCTCCGGCAAGACGCTCGCCGCGTTCCTGTGGTCCCTCGACCGGCTGGCCGCCACCCCACCGGCCGACGAGCGGACCCGGTGCCGGGTGCTCTACGTCTCCCCGCTGAAGGCCCTCGCCGTCGACGTCGAGCGCAACCTGCGGGCGCCGCTCGCGGGCATCGGCCAGGCGGCGGCGCGGCTGGGGCTGCCCCGGCCGGAGATCACGGTCGGCATCCGCTCCGGCGACACCCCGGCCGACGAGCGGCGCACCTTCGCCCGCCGGCCGCCCGACATCCTCATCACCACGCCCGAGTCGCTGTTCCTGCTGCTCACCAGCCAGGCCCGGGAGGCGCTCCGCGGCGTCGAGACGGTCATCGTCGACGAGGTCCACGCCGTCACCGACTCCAAGCGCGGCGCGCACCTGGCCGTCTCCCTCGACCGGCTCGACGAGCTGCTGGAGCAGCCGGCGCAGCGGATCGGGCTCTCGGCGACGGTGCGGCCGATCGAGGAGGTCGCCACCTTCCTGGCGGGCGGGCGCCCGGTGCAGGTCGTCTCCCCCGCCTCGACCAAGCAATGGGACCTCTCGGTGGTCGTGCCGGTCGAGGACATGAGCGAGCTCGGCCAGCCCACCGGTGAGCTGGAGGGCTCGGCCGCCGGGCACCAGCCGCGCACCTCGATCTGGCCGGCGGTCGAGGAGCGGGTGCTCGACCTGGTGCAGGCGCACCGCAGCACGATCGTCTTCGCCAACTCCCGCCGGCTGGCCGAGCGGCTGACCAGCCGGCTCAACGGGCTGGCCTACGAGCGGCAGACCGGTGAGCCCGTGCCACCGGGCACCAACGCCGCGGCGCTGATGGCGCAGGCCGGCTCCGGCGGCGGCCTCCCCGAGGCGTTCGAGCCGGTGGCGGCGGCCCACCACGGGTCGGTCTCCCGCGAGCAGCGGGCGATCGTCGAGGAGGCGCTGAAGTCCGGTCGGCTGCCCGCCGTCGTCGCGACCTCGAGCCTCGAGCTCGGCATCGACATGGGCGCGGTCGACCTCGTCGTGCAGGTGGAGGCGCCACCCACGGTGGCCAGCGGCCTGCAGCGCGTCGGCCGGGCCGGGCACCAGGTCGGGGCGGTCAGCCGTGGCGTGCTGTTCCCGAAGTACCGCGGCGACCTCGTGCAGTGCGCGCTGGTCGCCGAGCGGATGCAGGCCGGTGCCATCGAGTCCATCCGCTACCTGCGCAACCCGCTCGACGTGCTGGCCCAGCAGATCGTCGCGATCGTCTCCGAGCGGCCGCGCACCGTCGACGAGGTCGGCGCGCTGGTCCGCCGCTCGGCGGCGTTCTCCTCGCTGCCGGAGTCGGCGCTGCACGCCGTCCTCGACATGCTCGCCGGGCGCTACCCCTCCGACGCCTTCGCCGAGCTGCGCCCGCGGCTCACCTGGGACCGCGTCACCGACACCCTCACCGCCCGCACCGGCGCCCAGCGGCTGGCCGTCACCAGCGGCGGCACCATCCCCGACCGCGGCCTGTTCGGCGTCTTCCTCGTCGGTGGCGAGGGGACCGGCGGCCGCCGGGTCGGCGAGCTGGACGAGGAGATGGTCTACGAGTCGCGGACGGGTGATGTGTTCCTCCTGGGCTCCTCGTCCTGGCGGATCGAGGAGATCACCCACGACCGCGTGCTGGTCACCCCCGCGCCCGGCCAGCCGGGGAAGATGCCGTTCTGGCACGGCGACGCCCCCGGGCGCCCGCTGGAGCTCGGCCGGGCGCTGGGCGCCTTCCTCCGCGAGGTCGGCTCCGCGACGCCGGAGGCGGGCCTGGAGCGCGCCCGCGCCGCCGGCCTGGACGAGTGGGGCGCGGCCAACCTCGCCGCCTACCTGGCCGAGCAGAAGGCGGCCACCGGCCACCTCCCCGACGACCGCACGCTGCTCGTCGAGCGGTTCCGCGACGAGCTGGGCGACTGGCGGCTCGTGGTCCACTCCCCCTTCGGCGCGCAGGTCAACGCGCCCTGGGCGCTGGTGCTCGCCGCCCGGCTGCGCGAGCGCCACGGCGTCGACGTCTCGGCCATGCACTCCGACGACGGCATCGTGCTGCGGCTGCCCGACACCACCGGGGAGCCGCCCGAGGCCGACCTCGCCGTCCTCGACCCCGACGACGTCGAGCGCGAGGTGACCGCCGAGGTGGGCAGCTCCGCGCTGTTCGCCAGCCGGTTCCGCGAGTGCGCCGCCCGCGCGCTGCTCCTCCCCCGGCGTGACCCCCGCCGTCGCACGCCGCTGTGGCAGCAGCGCCAGCGCGCCGCCCAGCTGCTGGGCGTGGCCAGCGAGTTCTCCTCGTTCCCCATCACGCTCGAGGCCGCCCGCGAGGTGCTGCAGGACGTCTACGACGTGCCGGGCCTGGTCGAGCTGATGCGCGACGTGCGGGCCCGGCGGGTGCGGCTGGTCGACGTGCAGACCGAGACCGCCTCGCCCTTCGCCCAGTCGTTGCTGTTCGGCTACGTCGGCCAGTTCCTCTACGAGGGCGACGCCCCGCTCGCCGAACGGCGCGCCCAGGCGCTCGCCCTCGACACCGGCCTGCTCGCGGAGCTGCTCGGCCGCTCGGAGCTGCGCGAGCTGCTCGACGCCGAGGCGATCAGCGAGATCGAGGCGGAGCTGCAGCGGCTCCCCCAGCAGCGGCACCCGCGCGACGTCGACGGCGCCGGTGACCTGCTCCGCGTGGTCGGCGACCTCACCGCGGCCGAGGCCGCGCGCCGGGGGGTGCCGCAGCCGTGGCTCGACGAGCTGGTCGCCGCCCGCCGGGCGCTGGTCGTCCGCATCGCCGGCGAGGAGCGGTACGTCGCGATCGAGGACGCCGGCCGCCTGCGCGACGCCCTCGGCACCGCGCTCCCCGTCGGGGTGCCCGAGGTCTTCACCGAGCCCGTCGCCGACCCCCTGGGCGACCTCGTCGGCCGCTACGCCCGCACCCACGGCCCGTTCCAGCCGGCCGAGGCCGCCACCCGGCTGGGCCTGGGGGTCGCCGTGGTCACCGCGACGGTGCAGCGGCTGACCGCCACCGGCCGGCTCGTCTCCGGCGAGTTCCGCCCCGGCGGCACCGGCCAGGAGTGGTGCGACGCCGACGTGCTGCGCTCCATCCGCCGGCGCAGCCTGGCCAAGCTGCGCCAGGAGGTCGAGCCGGTGCCCACCGGGACGCTGGCGCGCTTCACGCCGTCCTGGCAGGCGGTGGGCAGCCGGCTGCGGGGCGCCGACGGCGTGCTGGCGGTCGTCGAGCAGCTCGCCGGCGCCTTGGTGCCGGCCAGCGCCCTGGAGTCGCTGGTCCTGCCGGCCCGGGTGCGCGACTACTCCCCCGCCATGCTGGACGAGCTCACGAGCGCCGGAGAGGTGCTGTGGGCCGGTGCCGGCGGCCTGCCGGGTGGGGACGGCTGGATCAGCCTGGTGCCCGCCGACCTCGCCCCGCTGCTGCTGCCCGAACAGCTCGAGGTCGCCGGCGAGGGGCAGCCGCTCCTCGACCTGCTCGCCGGCGGCCAGGCACTCTTCTTCCGCAGCCTCTCCGACGCCCTGGGCGCCACCGACGACGCCGCGCTCGCCGACCTCGTCTGGGACCTGGTGTGGGCCGGCGCGCTGACCAACGACACCCTGGCCCCGCTGCGCACCCGGCTCGGTGGCGGCGGTACGCACAAGCGGGCCGCCGCCGCGCCGCGGGTCACCCGCAGCCGGTACGGGCGCCCGCGGCTGACCCGCGCCGCCATGCCCAGCCGCGGTGGCCCACCCACGGTGGCCGGGCGCTGGTCGCGGCTGCCCGACCGGGAGGCCAACGCCACCCGGCGCACGACCGCCCGCGCGGAGGCGCTGCTGGAGCGGCACGGCGTCCTCACCCGGGGCGCGGTCATGGCCGAGCAGGTGGTGGGCGGCTTCTCCGCGGTCTACCCGGTGCTGCGCGCCTTCGAGGAGAACGGTCGCGCGCGCCGCGGCTACTTCGTCGAGACCCTCGGCGCGGCACAGTTCGGCACCCCCGGCTCGGTCGACCGGCTGCGCAGCCTCGCCTCGCCCGACCGGCTGCCGGCCGGCGCCGTCGTGCTGGCCGCGACCGATCCGGCGAACGTCTACGGGGCGGCGCTGCCGTGGCCGGAGCGGCCCGGCAGCGAGGACGCCGCCGTCGACATCGGCGAGGGCACCGGCACCGGCACCGGGCGGAGGTCCGGGCACCGCGCCGGGCGCAAGGCGGGGGCGCTGGTGGTCCTGGTCGACGGCGACCTGGTGCTCTACGTCGAGCGCGGCGGGAAGACGCTGCTGTCCTGGACCGAGGACGAGCAGACCCTCAAGGAGGCGGCGACGGCGCTGTCCGGCGCGGTGTCGGCCGGGGCGCTGGGTCGGATGGTGGTGCAGAAGGCGGACGGCGCGTCGGTGCACGAGTCGACGCCGCTGAGCAGCGCGCTGCAGGCGGCCGGGTTCGCCGCCACCCCCCGCGGCCTGCGACTGCGGGGCTGATCAGCCGGAGGTCAGCGGCACCGTGAGCCCTGCAGCCACGGGGCGCACCAGCGACTCAGCCGCGGCATGAGCAGGCGCAGCGCCGTCACGACGTAGACGGCCGACAGCAGGAGCCGCAGCGGCCAGGGCCAGCTGCCGAGGAACGGCACGGCGAGCACCTGGAACAGCGAGGTGAACAGCAGGACGACGGCGACGGTGAGCAGCCAGCTCCGCCACGCCGGCCCCGGCCGCGGCGGGACGGCGAAGAAGCTCTCCAGACCCACCGCCCGTGCGACCCGCTCGTCCTCGACCATCCCGGGCAGCCGCGCGAGGAACGCCTGCCGCTCCGGCGAGCGCTCCCAGGCGGCCAGCGAGTCGGCGTCGGCGAAGCGGTAGACCAGGTGGTACTCGGAGCTGCCGGGCCCCGGCTGGAGCAGCGACGCGCCCAGGTTGCCGGGGTAGCCGGCGGCCTCCGCCAGCACCGCGCGGGCCGCCCGCTCGAACGCCGCACGCCGGTCGGGCCGCACCACGCGGGCGACGGTCACGGTGACCGGCTGGGCGTCGGGGGACGTCGCTGCGCCCCCGAGCCGGGTACGCAGTCGCAGGGGCACGCTCACGCTGAGGGCAGCGCACGGGGCCGCGGCCGCCTTCCCGGATGTCGGCGCTCTCACACACCCAGGGGCAGGTGGGGACGCAGCCGGGGATCATGGTCGCGTGCCCGAGGGAGACACCGTCTGGCTGGCGGCGAAGCGGATGAACACCGCGCTGGCCGGCGGCACGCTGCGCCGCGGGGAGTTCCGGCTCCCCCAGCTCGCCGGGCTCGACCTCACCGGTGCCGCGGTCACCGAGGTCGTCCCGCGCGGCAAGCACCTGCTCATCCGGCTCGCCGACGGGCGGACGCTGCGCACCCACTTCCGCATGGACGGCAGCTGGCACATCTACCGGCCGGGCGCTCGTTGGCGGGGTGGCCCGGGCTTCGAGGTGCGCGTCGTCCTGGCCACCGACGAGTGGGAGTGCGTCGGCTACCGGCTGCACGACGTCGAGATCGTGCCGACGGCGGAGGAGGACCGGCTCGTCGGCCACCTGGGCCCCGACATCCTGGCCCCGGACTGGGACCTCGGCGAGGCGCTGCGCCGGCTGCGCGCCCAGCCCGAGGAGCAGGTGGGCGTCGCCATCCTCGACCAGCGCAACGTGGCCGGGGTCGGCAACCTCTACAAGGTCGAGTCGCTGTTCCTGCTCGGCCTGCACCCGTGGGCACGGGTGGCCGACGTCGACGACCGGCTGGCGCCGCTGCTGCAGCGGGCGCAGCGGCTGATGCGCGCCAACCTCGAGCACCCCGAGCAGAGCACCACCGGCGATCTCCGCCGCGGCCACGACCACTGGGTCTACGGGCGGAGGGGCAAGCCCTGCCGCCGCTGCGGGACGCCGATCCTGATGGGTGACCAGGGGCCGCACCTGCAGGAGCGGGTCACCTACTGGTGCCCCCGCTGCCAGGCCGCGGACTCCCCGATCGCCCCCACCGCGCGCACCGGCGAAGCCGGCCGGCCCCGACCGGTCGCCACCCCCGGCTGAGCGCCCCCCGCCCCGCACCGGTCACGGCGCGGGGCCGACCCGTACGGCCCCCTGCAGGGTTCCCGCCGCGAGCGTGCGAGCGGCGGGGGCAGGGGGTCCGTCTACTGCTCACGCCTGCTCGGGGCGCTCCACGGGCTGGGCCTGCGGCTGGGTAGCCGCTTCGGGCGCCGGGGCGCCCTGCTCGATGGCGCCCGCGGTGGCGCTGCCCTCGACGGCCTGCGTGCCACCGCCCATGGAGGCGCGGATCTGGTCCAGCCGCGAGGCGCCGGCCACGTCGAGCGTCGCCTTCTGGACCTCGAGCATGCGGCCCTCGACCGACGACTGCGCCAGCTCCGCCTGGCCCAGCGCGTTGGCGTAGCGGGCCTCGATCTTGTCCCGCACCTCCGCGAGGCTCGGGGTGTTCCCCGGCGCGGAGAGCTCGTTGACCTGCTTCATGGATGCGGCGACGTGCTCCTGCATCTTCGCCTGCTCCAGCTGGCTCATGAGCTTGGTGCGCTCGGCCAGCGTGGTCTGCAGGCGCATGCGGGACTGCTCCACCGCGCCGCGCGCCTGCTCGGCGGCCTGCAGCGCCTCGTCGTGGCTGCGCTTGAGGTCCTCCATCGACTGCTCGGCGGCCACCAGCTGGGTGGCGAACGCCTGCGCGGCCTGCTCGTACTCGGCCGCCTTCGCCACGTCCCCCTTGCTCCGCGTCTGGTCGGCCAGCACGAGCGCCTGGCGGGCGGAGGCCTGCAGCTTCTCCACCTCGCTGAGCTGCCGGTTGAGCCGCATCTCCAGCTGGCGCTGGTTGCCCAGGACCGCAGCCGCCTGGTTGGCCAGCGACTGGTGGCGCTGCTGCTCGGCCTCGATCGCCTGGGCGATCTGGATCTTCGGGTCGGCCCGCTGGTCGATCTGGGCGTTGGCCGAAGCCGTGAGGTACTTCCACAGCTTCACGAACGGGTTGGGCATGAGGTCCTCCTGCTCCGGCGCGGTCGCCGGCCTGGCGATGCTCGTCCCCAGCATCGTCCCAGGTGATCACCCTCGGCAACCGACGCGGACCGTCCGCGCCGCCACTAGGGTTCGCATCGTGCCACCCGCCGACCCCGTCCTGTGCGTCCTCGGGGAGCTGGTCGTCGACCTGCTGCCCGTCCCCGGAGGCGCCGACGGCAGCACCGCGCCGCACTACGTCGCCCGCCCCGGCGGGAACGCGCTGAACGTCGCGGTCGCCGCCGGCCGCCTCGAGGCCCCGGTGCGGCTGCTGGCCCGGCTGGGCACCGGGCCGCTGGCCGTCAACCTGCGCCGGCACGCGGAGCTGGCCGGGGTCGACACGGCCGGCTTCGTCGAGGCCGCCGAACCGGTCAGCCTCGCCGTGGTCGGCGTCGGGGCCGACGGCTCCCCCGACTACGGCTTCCACGTGCTCGGCGCGGCCGACTGGCGGTGGACCGACGAGGAGCTCGGCCGGGTGCTGCCCGACGCCGTGGGCGCGCTGCACGTCGGCTCGATCTCCAGCTGGACGGAGCCGGGGAGCGGCGCGATCGCCCGGCTGGTCCGCCGGCTCTCGGGTCGGGCGCTGATCAGCGTCGACCCCAACATCCGCCCGATGCTCGCCGAGGGGCCGGTCGGGGCCTCCCTGGGCAACGACCGCGCCGCCGTCACCGGCCGGCTGGACGAGCTCGTCCGCCACGCCGACGTCGTCAAGCTCAGCGCCGAGGACCTGGCCTGGCTGGAGCCCGGCACCACCGACCTGGACGACGCCGCGCGCCGCTGGGCCCAGCGCGGCCCCGCGCTGGTCGTCCTCACCGATGGCGGCGCACCGCTGCGCGTCGCCCGCCCCGGCCGGCCCGTGCTGCACCGCGAGACCCCGCGCGTCCCCGTGGTCGACACGGTGGGCGCCGGCGACTCCCTGGCCGCGGGCCTGCTGACCGGCCTGCTGGGCGCGGGGCTCACCACCCGCACCGCCCTGGACGGCGCCCCCGACGACCGGCTGCTGGCCCTGGTGGACGACGCCGCGCTCGTGGCCGCGGTCAACTGCACCCGCGTCGGCGCCGATCCCCCCACCCGCGACGAGCTCGCGGCCGCGCGGGGCGACCGGTGACCGCCGGGGACCTCCGGCTGGTCGGCCTCGAGGAGCTCTCCGCGGGTGCGCTGCGCGGCCGGCTGCTGGCCCGGCGCGCCGAGTTCTGGGCGGGCTCCGCGCTCGACGACGACGCCGTCACCGCGCTGCACGACCCGGTGTTCTTCCACCAGCTGGGCGGCTTCGGCGCGGTCGCCCTCACGCCGGACCAGGGGGACGCCGGCTACCTGCTCGGGGTGGTGAGCGCCGACCGGCTCGCCGTCGTCCAGACCGTCGCCGTCCACCCCGCCTGGCGAAGCCGCGGGGTCGCCACCCGGCTGCTGGAGCGCTTCGCGGGCCTCGCGGCCGGGGTCGGCGCACGGGTCGTCCAGGCCGTCGCGCTGCCCGCGGACGGCGGCGCCGCCGCGCTCGCCGCCCGTCTCGGTGCTCATCCGGCGCCCTCACCCGGGCACGCCGGGCCGGGCGACGACCGCATGGTGTTCACCCGCGCCCTGCCGCTGGAGCCCTCGGCTCAGCCCACCGGCTCCAGGAGCTGACCGAGCCGCGCCGCCTGGCGGCGCCGCTGCGTGGTGAGCCCCGGCTGCAGCACCACGCCGAGCAGCCACCGCCCGGCGAGCTCCGCCGCGTCCTCGTCGGTACCGAGCGCGGCGGCCAGGCGCCGGGCGAGCTCGGCCCACTCCTCGGGCCCGGGCGCCAGCAGCTCGCCGAGCCGGTCGGGCTCGGTCGCCGCGAGCCCGCGCAGCACCGGGTGGGTGGCGAGTTCGTCGGCGAGCGCGGCCAGCCCCTGGGCCGGGGGCAGCCCCGCGGCGAGGTCGGTCAACCGCTGCAGCTCCGCGGCCAGCAGCGCCCGCAGCACGTCGTCCTTGGTGCGGAAGTGGTTGTACAGCGTGGCCTTGGCGACCCCGGCCGCGGCCGCGATCGACTGCATCGTGGTGCGCCGCAGCCCCTGTGCGGCGAAAGCCTGGGCGGCGCCCGTGAGGAGCCCCGCCCGGGTGCGGTTCACGCCGCCGGGTGCCGGCTGCTCAGGCGGCGAGCGACACCGCGTCGTGCCGCCGTGCGGTGCGGCCCTCCCCGGCGCCGACCAGGGCCAGCGCGGGCTCGGTGGCCGCGTCGGACGGCTGGGGGGCCGCCACGGTCTCGCTCGGCACAGCCTCGCCGGAACCCACCAGCGGGCGGACGTCGGCGCCGGCCGCGGCACCGCGGAGCTCGAGGCTCACCTCGGCGAGCAGGTCGGCGAGCTCCACCTCGAGGGCGTCGCAGATGGAGGCAAGCAGCTCGGAGGAGGCCTCCTTCTGCCCCCGCTCCACCTCGGACAGGTAACCCAGGCTCACCCGGGCGGCGCCGGAGACGTCGCGCAACGTGCGGTGCTGACGCAGCCGGTGGCCGCGCAGGGTGTTCCCGAGCTGGGTGCGCAGCAGCGTCATGGCCGTCTCCTGTCCTGCGAGCGGGGAAGCGGCGGTGCCATCGGGCACCGTGCGCTCACGGTACGCGGCGCGTCCGCCGTCAGCCCACCGACGGGGCCGAGTCCGCTCATGGCGTAACGCCGTCGGCCGGGTGGGCGTTCCCGTCGACTGCTGCGCGGAGCCGGTCGAGCAGGGCCGTGAATGCGCCGGTCACCGCGCCGGCGCGCACCGCGGCGCGGTCCCCCCGGAGGTCGAGCCGGGCGACGTCGGTGCGCCGCCCGTCGCTCACGCCGAGGAAGACCGTGCCGGGGCCGTGCCCGTCGACGGGGTCGGGGCCGGCGACCCCGGTGAGCCCGAGGCCGAACGAGGCCGCGCACCGGGTGCGGATGCCCTGGGCCAGCGCGGCCGCCGTCTCCCGGCTCACCGGCCCGTGCGCGGCGAGCAGGTCGGCGGGCACCCCGGCGAGCGTGGTCTTCAGGTCGGTGGCGTAGACGACCGCACCCCCGCGCAGCGTCGCACTGGCGCCGGGCACCGCAGCGAGGGTGGCGCAGAGCAGCCCCGCGGTGAGCGACTCCGCGGCCGCCACGGTGGCGCCGCGGGCGAGCAGCGCGCGGTGCACCTCACCGGCGAGCGCCTCGAGCGCGGCGGAGCCGTCCGCGGTGGCCACGGCCGGTCAGGCGGCGGTGTCGCGGCGGGTGGAGGGGTCGGCGCCCGACTGCCGGCGGGCCGCCGCCGCCCGCATGGCACGGGCGCTCGTCTGGCGCAGCGTGATCGCGCGGTAGACGTAGTCCAGGCCGGTGAGCACGGTGAGCACCACGGCCGCGGCCATCACCCACCAGCGCGCGGTGGCCAGCGCGCCGCTCAGCGGCAGGATGTACAGGCCGATCGCGAGGGCCTGCAGCACCGTCTTCGCCTTGCCGCCGCGGCTGGCCGCGATGACGCCGTCCCGGATGACCCAGAAGCGCAGCAGGGTGACCCCCACCTCGCGCACCAGGATCACCGCGGTGACCCACCAGGGCAGCAGGGCGAGCACGGACAGCCCGATGAGCGCGGTGCCGGTCAGCGCCTTGTCGGCGATCGGGTCGGCGAGCTTGCCGAACTCGGTCACCTGCCCGGTCCGCCGGGCGATCAGCCCGTCGTAGCGGTCGGTGAGGATCGCCAGGCCGAAGACGAGGGTGGCCCAGTAGCGGCTGCTGTCGTCGAGGGTCTCGTCCTGCAGCAGGAGGACGGCGAAGACGGGGACCACGGCCAGCCGCAGCACGGTGAGCGCGTTCGGCACGTTGACCAGCCGCACCGACTGCGGGGGCGTCGCTGCCGGGTCGGGGGCCACGTCGGTCACCTGCCCCTACCGCGCGGCCGTGGCGACGGCGGGCACGCGGACGTCGGCGAGCAGGTCGATGCCCTCGGTCCCGACCACCCGGGCCACCAGCACCTGCCCGGCGACGGCGCCGGCCGGGACGCCGCTGACCGTCGTGGTGCCGTCGGCGTCGGGGTCCTGGTGGGCGGCGTGCCCCGACCAGGTGCCGGAGCCCTCCTCCGCCGAGAGGTCCTCGGTCAGCAGCACCTCGACCTGCTCCCCGATCCGCTCCTCGGCGCGCTGCGCGGTGAGCTCCTCGACCAGGTCGGTGATGCGGCGGACGCGGGCGTCGATCTCCGCCTGGTCGAGCTTGCCGTCCAGTCGCATCGCCTCGGTGCCCTCCTCGTCGGAGTAGCCGAACACACCGACCGCGTCCAGGCGGCCCTCGGTGAGGAAGCGCTCCAGCTCCGCGACGTCGTCCTCCGTCTCCCCCGGGAAGCCGAGGATGACGTTGGTGCGGAACCCGGCGCCGGGGGCCAGGCTACGGGCCCGCTCGATCGTGCGCAGGAAGTCCTCCGTGCCGCCGAACCGCCGCATGCGGCGCAGCAGCGTCGGGGAGGAGTGCTGGAAGGACAGGTCGAAGTAGGGGGCCACCCCGTCCGTGCCGGCGATGACCTCCAGAAGCCCCGGGCGCAGCTCCGCCGGCTGCAGGTAGGCGACCCGCACCCGCACGATCCCTTCCACGGCGGCCAGCTGCGGCAGCAGCTTCTCCAGCGTCCGGAGGTCGCCGAGGTCCTTGCCGTAGGAGGTGGAGTTCTCGCTGACCAACACGAGCTCGGTCACGCCCTGGGAGGCCAGCCACTGCGCCTCGGAGAGCACCTCCGCCGGCGGGCGGGAGACGAACGCGCCCCGGAAGGTGGGGATGGCGCAGAACGCGCAGCGCCGGTCGCACCCCGAGGCCAGCTTGATCGCCGCCGAGGGGCCGGCGGCCAGCCGGCGCCGGCGGAGCCAGTCGTGCCCGGGGATGGCCGGCCCGGCGTCCTCGACCCGGCCACCGGCCCCGGCGAGGACGGCGGAGCGCTCGACCGGGCTGATCGGCAGGAGGGTGCGGCGGTCGCGCGGCGTGTGCGGCACGAGCGGGCGGCCGGCGAGGACGTCGTCCAGGCGGCCACCGATCTGCGCGTAGTCGTCGAAGCCCAGGACGGTGGCCTCGGGCAGCGCGTCCGCGAGCTCGGAGCCGTAGCGCTCGGCCATGCAGCCGACGGCGACCACGGAGGCGCCGGAGTCGGTCGCGGCGAGGATCGCGTCGACGGAGTCCTTCTTGGCGGTCTCGATGAACCCGCAGGTGTTGACGAGCACCGCGTCGGCACCCTCGGCGTCCTCGACGAGCTCGTACCCCTCGGCGGCGAGCCGGCCGGCCAGCTCCTCGGAGTCGACCTCGTTGCGCGCGCACCCGAGGGTCACCACGGCCACGGTCCGGGCAGGGCTGGGCGTGGCTGTCACCCGCCCATCGTAGGTGAAGGACCCGCGTGCCCCCCGTCACTCACTCGTTCGCGACGGGACCCTGCACGCGGGCCGTTCCGGAACGTCACGTCCCCCCGTCACTCACTCGTTCGCGACGGGACCCTGCACGCGGGCCGTTCCAGAACGTCACGTCCCCCCGTCACTCACTCGTTCGCGACGGGACCCTGCACGCGGGCCGTTCCAGAACGTCACCAGAAGGACCCCGTCCTCCTCAGCCCTCGCACGCTCGGGCCGAGCCTCCGGACGGGGCCATGCCCGGGACGGTCACATGCCGCCGCGGAGGGTGAAGAGGGTGGCCTCGAGCTCGTCGGGCTTGACCAGCACGTCGCGCGCCTTGGAACCCTCGGAGGGGCCGACGATGCCCCGGCTCTCCATGAGGTCCATCAGCCGGCCGGCCTTGGCGAAGCCGACGCGCAGCTTGCGCTGCAGCATCGACGTCGACCCGAACTGGCTGGTGACGATGAGCTCGACGGCCTGGACCAGCAGGTCCAGGTCCCCGCCGATGTCCTCGTCGATCTCCTTCTTCTCGCCCGCGCTGCCCGCGGAGAAGACCTCTTCCCGGTACTCGGGCTCCGCCTGCCGCTTGGTGAACTCGACGACCGCCTCGATCTCGGCGTCGGTGACGAAGGCGCCCTGGACGCGCATCGGCTTGCCGGCACCGATGGGCATGAAGAGCGCATCCCCCATGCCGATCAGCTTCTCCGCGCCCGGCTGGTCGAGGATGACCCGGCTGTCCGTGAGGCTGGAGGTGGAGAACGCCAGCCGCGAGGGCACGTTGGCCTTGATCAGGCCGGTGACGACGTCGACCGAGGGCCGCTGGGTCGCCAGGATCAGGTGGATGCCGGCGGCACGCGCCTTCTGGGTGATCCGGACGATGTGCTCCTCGACATCGCGCGGGGCCACCATCATCAGGTCGGCGAGCTCGTCGACGATCGCGAGGATGTAGGGGTAGGGCCGGTAGACCCGCTCGCTGCCGGGCGGGGCGGTGATCTCCCCCTTCTCGACCTTGCGGTTGAAGTCGTCGATGTGCCGCACGCCGGTGGACTTCATGTCCTGGTAGCGCTGCTCCATCTCCTCGACCAGCCAGGCCAGCGCGGTGGCTGCCTTCTTGGGGTCGGTGATGATCGGCGTGATCAGGTGCGGGATGCCGTCGTAGGGCGTCAGCTCGACCATCTTCGGGTCGACCAGGATCATCCGCAGCTGGTCCGGGGTCGCCCGCAGCAGCAGCGAGGTCAGGATCGAGTTGACGCAGCTGGACTTACCGGCACCGGTGGCACCGGCGACCAGGAGGTGCGGCATCTTGGCCAGGTTCGCGCAGACGAACCCGCCCTCGATGTCCTTGCCGAGGCCGACCAGCATCGGGTGCGGGTCCTGCTTGGCCGCCTGCGAGCGCAGCACGTCGCCGAGGCTGACCTTCTCGCGGTCGGTGTTGGGCACCTCGATCCCGACCGCCGACTTGCCCGGGATCGGGGCGAGGATGCGGATGTTGTCGTTGGCCACCGCGTACGCCATGTTGCGGGTCAGGGCGGTGATCTTCTCGACCTTCACGCCCTGGCCGAGCTCGACCTCGTAGCGGGTGACCGTCGGGCCGCGGGTGAACCCGGTGACGGCGGCGTCGATGTTGAACTGGTCCAGGACGCCGGTGATCGCCTCGATGGCGACGTCGTTCGCCTTGGACCGGGCCCGCGGCGGGTCACCGGGGCGCAGCGTGGAGAGCGCCGGCAGCACGTAGTTGCCCTCGACCGGCTGGATGGAGAGCTGCTCGGGCTCGGTGATCGGGGGCAGGTCCTCCGGCGGGGAGGTGCGGTCCTCGACCGGGCGCCGGATCGACGGCACGGGCGGCGGGGGCGCCAGCACGGTGTGCTCGGGCTCGGTGGTGCTGGTGGCCTCCGGCGCCTCGGCGTAGGCGCCGTGGTCGATCGGCCCCGTGGTGAGGAGGTCCTCGGAGAGGGAGCTGCGGCGCCGGCGGCTCTTCGGCGCGGGCAGCTCGTCCTCCTCGTCGTCGTCGACGTCCTCGTCGTACTCGTCGTGGTCGTCGCGGCCGAGCAGCCGGTCGGTGAACTCGCGCATGCGCTCGGGGATCTGGTGCACCGGCGTCGCGGTGATCACGAGCAGGCCGAAGAAGGCCAGCAGGCCGAGCAGCACGACGGTGACCACCGCGCCGACCCCGGCGACCAGGGGAGTGCCGACGGCCCAGCCGAGGAGCCCGCCGGAGCCCGGCTGCCCCGCCTGGGGGACGGACGGCGTGCCGACGACGTGGGCGATGCCGAGGACCGAGGCGAGGGTGCACAGCCAGCCGATGGCCAGCCGGCCGCGTGCCTCCGGGCGGGGACCGCGGCGCAGGAGCCGCAGGGCGGCGACGAGCAGGACGACGGGCAGCACCATCACCAGCGAGCCGACGATCCAGCGCACGCCGTCGGTCAGCGCGGCGCCGACCGGCCCGATGCCGTTGCTCCAGGCGGCGGCACCCAGGACGATCGCCAGCCCGAGGACGGCGAGGCCGACCCCGTCCCGGCGGTGCTCGGGGGCCAGCGGCTCGGCCTCCTCCGGCCGGGCGACCGAGCGGGCCAGGCCGCCGGCGCCACGGGCGAGCAGGTTCCAGCCCCCGCTGGCGACCCGCCAGAGGGAGGGGCCGGAGGACGACGTCGTGCGGGCCGGCTGCCGCCGGTTGGGCGCCCGCTTGGCGGCGGGCCGCTTCTTGCTCGCCGCCGTCGACCCCGATCGGCTGCGGGTGGCGGCCGGCCGGCGGTTCGGCGTGGTGCGGGCAGGCATGCGTCAGACCGTAATCCCGACGAGGGTCCGGGACGGCCAGGCCGGGTGTCGTGTCCCGCACGCGGGGCCCGTCTCCCGACCCGGCTGCCGCCGGGCCGGCCCCGCGGATGTGCCCGCGAGCGGCGGCTCCGGTCGGCAGCGCCGTCGCTCAGAGCTCGATCGGCATCCCGTGCGGTGTGCGGGCGGCGGCCTCGTGCCAGGCTCTCGTCGCCCCCTCGATGTCCTCCTCGGTCGCGATGCCACGGGTCCGGAGCATCTCGGCCAGCGCGTCGGCCCAGCGCTCGTAGTAGTCGCTGCCGTCGGGCCGGCCACCGGACACGTGCCGTCCCAGGGTGCGGGCCCACTCCGACCACGTGAACGCACCTGCCTCGTGCAGGGTCACGGTCATCGCGAAGACCTGCGCCTGCCAGGGAGCGGCGAAGACCTGCTCGCTACCCGGGGGCGGCAGCGGCAGCTCGTGCCCCGCAGCCGCGGAGATGCGGGCCAGCGTCCCGGCGGCGGTCGTGTCCATCAGGCGGCCTCCAGATAGGGCTCCCAGGCGTCGATCGACACGGTGACGTTCGGATCGGCGCCCTCGCCCCAGAGCTCACCCGCGCTGAACTCGACGGTGTAGAGCCATTCGGGGGCCGGGTCCGGCTCCTGGCCGAGCGGCACGGCATGGCGATCGGGGAAGACGTGCGCACCACGGACGGCGAGCACGGTGCCGACACGGCCTCGCGCGTAGCGGGGCAGACGCGTGTGCCCGCTCGGGTTGATGGTGCGGGTCCGCACCTGCTGGCCCGCCCCGAACACCGGCCCGGTGCCGATGGGCCGCTCGTAGCTGGACCGTGACGAGAACAGCCCGGTGAGCTCCTCGGCGGTGCGCGCCCTCAGGCCCTCCCGGTCCAGGAGCTCGAGCCTGCGGACGGCGTTCTCCACCGCGAGGAACCAGATGCGGTAGTAGCTGCTGGCCAGGTACTCGGCCGGGGGCAGGGACTCGCGCTCGTGCCGCATCTGATCGATGTTCCAGAGCCCGAGTGCGCCGAGCGCGAGCGTGATGGCGAAGGAGCGTCTCTCCCACTCGTCGTGGAACGGGGGTTCGCCGGGCTCCGGGATGACCGGTCCGAACCCCTGCATGCCACCCGTGTCGTGGACGCCGTTCACCGGGCGGCGCCCGAGGGTGCGTGGACCAGCCCGGTACCGATCATGCTGTCCCGGGTCACGAGCTCGGCCAGTTGCCCCTCGCCCATACCCTCCGTCCCCTCAGGGCGCACCGGGATCACCAGGTAGCGCACCTCCGACGTCGAGTCCCAGACCTTGATCTCGGTGTCCTCGGGCAACGAGACGCCGAAATCCGCCAGCACCCCGCGCGGGTCGATCACGACCTTCGACCGGTAGGCCGGCGACTTGTACCAGACCGGCGGGAGCCCGAGCACCGGCCACGGATAGCACGAGCAGAGGGTGCACACGACCATGTTGTGTCGATCCGGGGTGTTCTCCAGGGCGACCATGTGCTCCCCCTGGCGCCCCACGTGCCCCAGCGAGGCGATGGCGGCGTCCGCGTCCTCGAGCAGCCACCGCCGGTACTCCTCGTCCGTCCAGGCCTTGGCGACGACCTGGGCACCGTTGTGCGGACCGACCTCCTTCTCGTAGCGCTCCACCACGGCGTCCAGGGCGTCCCGGTCCACCAGGCCCTTCTCGGTCAGCAGCGTCTCGAGCGCGCGGACCCTCGCGTCCATCTCGGACAGCTCGCTGTACTGCGGATGGTCGTGGTCGTGATCGTGGTCGTGGTCGTCCATCGGTGGTCAGGGGTCCGGCGCCGCTCGGCGGCCCCGTCGCCCCATCCCCCTTTCCGTTCGGAGGTGCGTCCGGCCCCGGTCGACCGTCCATCCCTGGTCGGGTGACCGTGGCCTGGCACGGGCGCTGCGGCGCCGGCCGTCGCCGGGCACCCACCTGCCTGCCTGGAACGGCGCCAGGACGCCGTCATGGCTGCACGCTAGTAGCCGGTTTCCCGTCCGGCCACAGGTCCGGGCCGGTCCTGCTGAGCGCCGACGACCGGGATGATCCCGGCTAACGTCACGGGCATGAGCGCCCCGCTCCCCCACGGCAGCTGGCCCACGCCCGTCACCTCCGAGCTCGTCGTCCGGTCGGCGGCCCGGCTCGGAGAGGTGGTCGTGGACGGCGACGACGTCTGGTGGGCCGAGTCGCGCCCGGCCGAGGGCGGGCGCACGGTGCTCGTGCGGCGCACCCCGGACGGCGTGGCCACCGACGCGCTCCCGGCGCCCTGGAACGCCCGCACCCGGGTCCACGAGTACGGCGGCGGCGCGTGGACCGTGTCCGCGGGCGTCCTGTGGTTCACCAACTTCTCGGACCAGCGGCTGTACCGAGTTGCACCCGGTGACGACACCCCCACCGCGGTCACCCCCGAACCGGAGATCCCGTCCGGCGTCCGGTACGCCGACCTCGTGGTGGTCGCCGGCGGCGTGCTCGCCGTCCGCGAGACGCACACCGCCTCCGGTGCGGCGGCGGACGTGGTCAACGAGATCGTGCGCATCGGTCACGACGGCGCCACCGAGGTGCTGGTCTCCGGCCCCGACTTCGTCTCCGACCCGCGCCTGGCCCCCGACGACATCACGCTCTCGTGGCTGCAGTGGGATCACCCGCACATGCCGTGGGACAGCGCGCAGCTCGTCGTCCGGTCGGCCGACGGCACCGACCACGTCCTCGCGGGCGGCCCGGGCGAGTCCGTCGTCCAGCCGCGCTGGCGCCGGGACCTCGAGCTGTGGTGGCTCGACGACCGCACGAACTTCTGGTCGCTGTACCGGAAACGGCCGCACGAGCAGCCGGCGCTCGTCGCCGACGTCGGCAGCGACATCGCCGGCCCGCAGTGGCTGTTCGGCCAGTCGCGCTACGCCCTGCTCGCCGACGGCCGGATCGCGCTGGCCTACGGCCGGGCGGGCCGCGACCGCCTGGCCGTGCTCTCCCCCGGCGGCGAGCCGCGGGAGCTGGACCTGCCCTACGGCACCTTCCGGTACGTCATGGCACAGGGGGCTCAGGTGGTCTGCGTCGCCGGCGGCCCGGCGAGCGAGCCGGTGGTGCTGCGCGTGGACGTCGACAGCGGCTCGGCGGAGGTGCTGCGGCCGGCCCGTGACCTCGGGCTGGACCCGGCCTGGTTCTCCTCCCCCGAGCACGTCACCTTCCCGACCGAGGACGCCGGCACGGGGATCGGGGAGGCGCACGCCCTGGTCTACCCGCCGACCAACCCGGAGGCGACCGCCCCGGAGGGCGCGCTGCCGCCGCTGCTGGTCGTGGTGCACGGCGGCCCGACGTCCGGCGCCGTTCCGGTGCTCAACCTGGAGATCCAGTACTGGACGTCCCGCGGCTTCTGCGTCGCCGACGTCGACTACCGCGGCTCGGTCGGCTACGGCCGCCGGTACCGGGACGCGCTGCAGGGGCGCTGGGGAGTGGTGGACCTCGACGACGTCGTGGCCTGCGCCCGCTTCCTCGCCCGCAGCGGACGGGTGGACCCGGCCCGCATGGCGATCCGCGGCGGCTCGGCCGGCGGGTACACGACGCTGGCCGCGCTCACGATGCGCCCGGGCGTCTTCACCGCGGGCGCCAGCCACTTCGGGGTCGCCGACCTGGGGGCGCTGGCGGCCGAGACGCACAAGTTCGAGTCCCGCTACCTGGACGGGCTGGTGGCCCCCTGGCCGTCGGGCCGGGCGGTCTACGACGAGCGCTCGCCGATCAACCACGTCGACGCCCTCGACACGCCGCTGGCGGTCTTCCAGGGCGACGAGGACGCGGTCGTGCCGCCGGACCAGGCCGAGGCGATCGTGGCCGCGCTGCGCGACAAGGGCGTCCCGCACGCCTACCTGCTCTTCGCCGGCGAGCAGCACGGCTTCCGCAAGGCGGAGAACATCCGGGCTGCCCTGGACGGCGAGCTGTCCTTCTACGCCCAGGTGTGGGGCTTCGACCTGCCCCCCGGCGAGGGCATCACGCCCGTCATGATCAGGTGGCCTGGTCGTGCGGTGTCCTCCCTCACCGCGCACCGTGAGGGAGGACGCTCGACGATCAGGTCACCTGATCCCGGCGCGGGGCCGGTCAGCCGGTGGCGAGGACCTGCTCGCGCAGGATGTCGGCGTGCCCGCAGTGCTGGGCGAGCTCGCGGAGCACGTGGAGGTACACCCAGCGCAACGGCAGCGGCCCGCGGCGGTTGCCGTGCACCAGGTCATCGAGGTCGAGCCCGGCGACCGCCCGGCGGGAGCCGTCGCAGGCCGCTCGGTGCGCCTCCGCCACGGAGACGGTCGTGTCGCCGTCCAGGAGCACGAACGACTCGTCGGGCGTGGCCGGGATGCCGATCTCCGCGCGGGAGCGGCCGCTCACCGCCTCGTCGAACCACACCTGCTCGACGAACGCGGCGTGCTTGACCAGCCCCAGCAGCGTGGTCCGCGAGGGCACCAGCGACCGGCGGGCCTGCTCCTCGCTCAACCCGTCGAGGCTGCGGCGCAGCAGCGCCCGGTGCTCGTCCAGGAGCGCCTCCAGCTGCACCCGGAGGGGCGCGGCGGTGACCTCCGGGCCGCTCACACCTCGAGGACGGTCGGGATGATCATCGGGCGCCGGCGGTGCTTGTCCGAGACCCACTTCCCGACGGTGCGGCGGATGATCTGCGACAGCCGGTGGGCGTCGACGCCCTCGTCGGCCAGCGCGCGCTTGAGGTTGTCCTCGACCAGCCGGAGCACCTCGTCGAACGCCGCGGGGTCGTCGGAGAACCCCTTGGTCGACAGGTGCACCGGGCGCACGATCGTCCCGGTCGACGGCTCGATGACCACCGTGAGCGCGACGAACCCCTCGTCGCCGAGGATGCGCCGCGCCTGCAGCGCCTCCTCACCCACGTCACCGACGTTGAGCCCGTCCACGTACACGTTGCCGATGGGCACGGAGCCGACGATCGTCGCCTTGCCGTCCACGAGGTCGACGACGACGCCGTCCTCGGCCAGGAGGATCCGGTCGGCGGCCATGCCGGTCTCCTCGGCGAGCTTGGCGTGCGCCCGCAGGTGCCGCCACTCCCCGTGCACCGGCATCAGGTACCGGGGCTTGGCCACGTTGAGCAGCGTGCGCAGCTCGCCCGCCGGGGCGTGCCCGGAGACGTGCACCCGTGCCGTCTCCTTGTGCACCACCGTCGCGCCCAGCCGGGCGAGGCCGTTGATGACCTTGTAGACGGCGGTCTCGTTGCCGGGCACCAGGGAGGAGGCGAGGACGACGGTGTCGCCGGCCTCGATCGTCACCTGGTGGTGGTCACCGCGGGCCATGCGGCCGAGCGCCGACAGCGGCTCGCCCTGCGACCCGGTGCTGACCAGGACGACCTGCTCGGGCGGCATCTTGGCCGCGTCGTCCAGCGACACCATCAGGCCGGGAGCCACGCGCAGCAGGCCCAGGTCTCGGGCGACGCCCATGTTGCGCACCATCGACCGACCGACCAGGGCCACCTTGCGGCCGTGCTTGTCGGCGCAGTCGAGGACCTGCTGGATGCGGTGCACGTGGCTGGCGAAGCTGGAGACGATCAGCCGCTGCGAGGCGCGGGCGAAGACGTCGTCGAGGACCGGGCCGATGGACCGCTCGGGGGTGACGAAGCCGGGCACCTCGGCGTTGGTGGAGTCGGCCAGCAGCAGGTCGATGCCCTCCACCCCGAGCCGCGCGAACGCACCCAGGTCGGTGAGGACGCCGTCCAGGGGTAGCTGGTCCATCTTGAAGTCGCCGGTGTGCACGAGCACGCCCGCCGGCGTGTGCACCGCCACCGCGAGGGCGTCGGGGATGGAGTGGTTCACCGAGATGAACTCGCAGTGGAACGGACCCGCCAGGTGGTCCTCCCCCGCGGCCACCTCGACCAGCGTCGCGTCCAGCCGGTGCTCGCGGAGCTTGGCCGCGACGAGCGCGAGGGTGAAGCGCGAGCCGACCAGCGGGATGTCCTCGCGGAGTCGCAGCAGGTACGGGATGGCCCCGATGTGGTCCTCGTGCCCGTGGGTGAGCACCACGGCCACGACGTCGTCCAGCCGGTGCTCGATGACGCCGAAGTCGGGGAGGATGAGGTCGACCCCCGGCTGCTCGGCCTCGGGGAAGAGGACGCCGCAGTCGATGACCATCAGCTTGCCGTCGAACTCGAGCACCGCCATGTTGCGGCCGATCTCACCGAGGCCGCCCAGTGCCATGACCCGCAGGCCGCCCTCGGGCAGGGGCGGGGGGGCCTTGAGATCGAGGTGGGGTTGGGTGACCTGACCACTCACAGGGTGACGCCTCCAGCGGCGAGGTCGTCGCGCAGCTGCGCGAGCTGTTCGGGGGTGGCGTCGACCAGTGGCGGTCGGACCGGCCCGGCCGGCAGGCCGAGCGCGTTGAGCGCGGCCTTCACCGTGATGACGCCCTGGGTGCGGAAGACCCCGGTGACCACGGGGAGCAGCCTGCCGTTGATCTCCCTGGCCTTGACCAGGTCACCGGCCTCGACGGCGGCGATGAGCTCCACCAGCCGGGGGCCGACGAGGTGGCTGACGACGCTGACCATGCCCACGCCGCCCAGCGCGAGGATCGGCAGGTTCAGCATGTCCTCGCCGCTGTAGTAGGCGAGGTCGGTGCGCGCCAGCGTCCAGGCCATCGCGCCGAGGTCGCCCTTGGCGTCCTTCACCGCGACGATCCGCGGGTGCTCCGCGGCGCGGACGAGCGTCTCCACCTCGATGGGCGTGCCGGTGCGGACGGGGATGTCGTAGAGCATCACCGGGAGGTCGGTGCTGTCGGCGATCGAGGTGAAGTGGCGGAGCACGCCCGCCTGCGGGGGCCGGTTGTAGTACGGCGTCACCGCCAGCAACCCGTGGACGCCCAGCTCGGCGGCGGTCCGCGCCTTCTCGATCGAGTGCGCGGTGTCGTAGGTGCCGACGCCGGCCACCACCGTGGCGCGGTCGCCGACGGAGTCCAGCACCACCTCCAGGACGGCGCGCTGCTCGGCGTCGCTGGTGGTCGGCGACTCCCCCGTCGTCCCGAAGACGACCAGCCCGTCGCTGCCGCCGCGGTCGACCAGGTGCGCGGCCAGCTCCTGGGCCCCGGCGAGGTCGATCGACCCGTCCTCGGCCAGCGGGGTGACCATGGCCGTGAGGAGGCGCCCGAACGGCCGGGCGGGGTCGGTGGTCATGGGGAGAATCTACCCAGCGGATCCGACGGGTTCCCGCACGTACTCCGACACCGCGAACCGCAGCCCCTCCGACGCCGACACCGACCAGCCCTCGGCCGGGGTGCGCGCGGTGCGCACCCAGCCCCCGTCCAGCGGGGGCGCCCACGTGTCGCCGGCGACGTCGGTGTCGACGTCGGTGACGACCACCCGCCCGGCGTGCGGCAGGAACGCTGCGTAGACCCCTCCCCCGCCGATCACCCACGCCGTGGGGTGCTCGGCGAGCACCTCGCCGACCGAGTGCGCGACGACCGCACCGTCGGCCGACCAGGCCGGGTCGGAGGTCAGCACGACGTTCACCCGCTGCGGCAGCGGGCGGAAGCGCGCGGGCAGCGACTCCCAGGTGCGCCGCCCCATCACCACCGTCGACCCGGTCGTGAGCCGGCGGAACAGCGCGAGGTCCTCGGGCAGGTGCCACGGCAGGCCGCCGTCGGCCCCGATGACCCCGCCCCGGGCCTGCGCCCAGATCATCGCGATGCCGCTGGGGCCGGTCACACCGCCACGGCTGCCCGGATCGCGGGGTGGTGCCGGTAGTCGCGCACGGTGAAGTGCTCGAAGGTGTAGTCGAACAGCGACGGCGCGGGCGCCAGGTCCAGCTCCGGGAACGGGTACGGCTCCCGGGAGAGCTGCTCGCGCACCTGGTCGACGTGGTTGTCGTAGATGTGGCAGTCGCCGCCGACCCAGATGAACTCGCCGGGCTCCAGGCCGACCTGCGCGGCGATCATCCGGGTGAGCAGCGCGTAGCTGGCGATGTTGAACGGCACGCCGAGGAACATGTCGGCGCTGCGCTGGTAGAGCTGGCAGGAGAGCTTCCCGCCGGCCACGTAGAACTGGAAGAACGCGTGGCAGGGGGCCAGCGCCATCTCGGGCAGAGCGGCGACGTTCCAGGCCGAGACGATCATCCGGCGGGAGTCGGGATCGGTGCGCAGCGTCTGCAGCAGGTTCTCGATCTGGTCGACGTGACCGCCGTCGGGGGTCGGCCACGACCGCCACTGGACGCCGTAGACGGGGCCGAGGTCGCCGTCGGCCGACGCCCACTCGTCCCAGATGGTGACGCCGTTCTCCCGCAGCCAGCCGACGTTGCTCTCACCGCGCAGGAACCACAGCAGCTCGACGGCGATCGACCGGAAGTGGACCTTCTTCGTCGTCACGAGGGGGAAGGTCTCGGAGAGGTCGTAGCGGAGCCGCTCGCCGAACAGGCTCACGGTGCCGGTCCCGGTCCGGTCGTCCTTCGGCGTGCCCTGCGCCAGGATGCGCCGCAGGAGGTCCTCGTACTGGGTGTCGATCGGGGCTGCCACGGGCCCGAGCCTACGGCGGCCGGACGACGGTCGGCAGGCGACGCTGAACACCTGCCCCAGCCGTCGCGCGGGGGTCAGCCCTCGGCGACGAAGGGGCTGGCGGCGACCTCGGTGCCGTCGGCCAGGCGGCTGATGCGAAAGTCGCCGAAGACGTTGCCGGCCACCCGCTGCAGTTCGCGCAGGCAGGCGATCGCCAGCTCGCGGAGCTCGACGTCGGCGTGCTCGCTGGCCCGCATGGCGACGAAGTGGCGCCACGCCCGGTAGTTCCCGGTGACGACGATGCGGCTCTCGGTGGCGTTGGGCAGCACCGCGCGGGCCGCCTGGCGGGCCTGCTTGCGACGCAGCGTGGCGTTCGGCACGTGGGCGAAGCGCTCCTCCAGCTTCTCCAGGAGCTCGGTGTAGGCGGCCGCGGCCGCGTCGGTCGCCGCCACGAACCGTGCGTGCAGCTCCGGGTCCCCGGCGATGACCGCGGGCTCCACGACGGCGGCGTCGGGCTCGGGCACGTAGCGCTGGGAGAGCTGGCTGTAGGAGAACTGCCGGTGCCGCACCAGCTCGTGGGTGAGCGACCGGGAGACCCCGGTGAGGTACATGCTCACGGTCCCGTGCTCGAGGACGGCGAGGTGCCCGACCTCCAGGATGTGCCGCAGGTAGCCGGCGTTCGTCGCGGTCGCGGGGTTGGGCTTGTCCCACGACTGGTAGCAGGCCCGGCCGGCGAACTCGGCGAGCGCCTGGCCACCGTCGGCGTCGGTCTCCCAGGGGACGTCGGCGGGTGCGGTGAACTGCGTCTGCGCGATGACCTGGACGCGGAGCGGCGCGATCTCTGGCACCTGCCGAGCCTACGGCGGGCCGCCGGGCAGACTGGGCGCGTGGACTGGTGGCGCCCGCTGCTCGCCGTGGCCGGCGGCCTGCTGCTCGTCTGGCTGCTGCTCCTGGCGGCCCTGTGGCGCACCCGCCCGGACGGGCTCACCGTCCGCGACGCCCTGCGGCTGCTGCCGGACGTCGTCCGGCTGGTGCGCCGGCTGGCGGCCGACCGCACCCTTCCGACGGGGCTCCGGCTGCGCCTGTGGCTCCTGCTGGGCTACCTGCTCTCGCCGGTGGACCTCGTGCCCGACGTGGTGCCGGTCCTGGGCTACGCCGACGACGTCGTCGTCGTCGCCTGGGCGCTCCGGTCGGTGGTGCGCCGTGCCGGCGAGGAGGCCGTGGCGCGGCACTGGCCCGGGGAGCCGGCGGGTCTGGCGGTCGTGCGCCGGCTGGCCGGCCTCACGCCGGGACCGGCAGCACCCCCAGAGCCCGGCTGAGGTCGGGCGCCAGGTCACCCCGGCCGACGACGGCGACGTCGTCGAGCGCCATCCAGCCCGCCATGAGCCGCAGCTCGTCGGCGAGCTCGGCGGCGACCACCCCTCGGTCGACGCCGTCCTCGGCGTGCGCGGCCTGCACCCGCAGCGCGCCGGCCTTCCGGTCGGCCTTGAGGTCCACGCGGCCGACCAGCCGGTCGCCGAGCAGGAAGGGCAGCACGTAGTAGCCGTGCACCCGCTGCTGCGCCGGCGTGTAGATCTCCAGCCGGTAGCGGAACCCGAAGATGCGCTCCACCCGCGGCCGCTCCCACACCAGGGAGTCGAACGGGCTGAGCAGCGCCCGCGCCCGGATCCAGCGGGGGCGGCGCGCTGCGGGGTCCAGCCACGCCGGCCGGCCCCACCCGGCCACCTCCACCGGCTGCAGCTCGCCGGCGTCGGCGAGCTCGGCGATCGCCGTCCGCGCGTCGGCCGGCCGGAGGCGGAAGTAGTCGCGCAGGTCCGTCTCGGTCGCCACGCCGAGCGCCCGCGCCGCCGTGCGCACCAGCTCCCGCACGGCGTCGGGCCGCTCCGGGGTAGGCGCGTCGAGCACCGCGGCCGGCAGCACCCGCTCCGGCAGGTCGTAGACCCGCTCGAACCCCGCCGTCCGGCGCGACGCGGTGAGAGCGCCGGTGAAGAACAGGTACTCCAGCGCCGCCTTGCCCGCGTGCCAGTTCCACATGCTGCCCGGGAGGTTGGGCCGCTCCTCCTGCAGCTCGCCGGCCCGCAACGGCCCGTCGCGGCGCACCCGCTCGAGGAGGGAGGCCACGTACTCCGGCCGCTCCCGGTGCACCCGGGTCATCGTGCCCCACGCCTCCTCCTGCGCCGCGGCCATGCGCCAGCGCAGAAAAGGGTGCAGGCGGACCGGGAGGAAGGACGCCTCGTGCGCCCAGTACTCGAAGAGGTCGTGCCGCCGGTTCGCCAGCCCGTCGAGAACCTCCTGCGGGTAGGGCCCGAGCCGGCTGAAGGCGGGGAGGTAGTGCGAGCGGGAGAGCACGTTCACGGAGTCGATCTGCACCACGGCGAGCCGCTCGGTGAGCCGGCGGAGCTGCCGGGTGCCCACGGCGGTCGCCGGGCGCGGATCGGCGAAGCCCTGCGCGGCGAGGGCGATGCGCCGGGCGAGCGCGGCCGGCAACCGTTCGACGGGCGTCACGTCCGTGGATCCTGCCTCCCGGGTACGACGCCCGCTGACCCGGCCCGCGCCCCTACGCTGCCCGGGTGACCTCGATCCCCTTCCCCCGCCTCACGGGCTCCGCGGACGTGTCGGTGCGGCCGGCCCGGCCGGAGGACGCCGCCGCGATCGCGCGGGTGCAGGGCGTCACCTGGCGGACCGCGTACCGCTCCCTGCTGCCCGCGGAGGTCCTCGACGGGTGGGACGAGGAGGCGGTGACCGAGGCCTGGCGCTCGGCCGTCACCACGCCCCCGTCGGCGGGCCACCGGGTCCTGGTCGCCGTGGAGCAGGGGGCGGTGGTGGGCTTCGCGGCCGTCGCGACCGGGCCCGAGGCCGCGGAGATCAGCACGCTGCTGGTGGAGCCGCGCTGGGGCCGGCGCGGGCACGGCAGCCGGCTGCTGGCCGCGGTCGCCGACCTCGCGTCCGCCGACGCCACCACCCGCCTCGAGGTCTGGCTCGTGGAATCCGACCGGGCGTCCGCCGACTTCTACGAGTCGGCCGGGTGGGCGCCCGACGGCTGGGCCCGCACGCTGGACACGGGGGCGGCGCCGCTGCGCGAGCTGCGGTGGCACGTCGAGCTCGACGGGGAGGACACGGACCGATGAGCTTCGACGGGTTCCCGGACGAAGGACTGGTCTTTTACGAGGGCCTCGAGGCGGACAACAGCAAGGCGTACTGGACGGCGCACCGTCCCGGCTACGAGGCCCACGTCCGCGGGCCGCTCACCGCGCTGGTCGAGGAGCTGGCGCCGGAGTTCGGCACGGCGAAGGTGTTCCGCCCCTACCGCGACGTCCGGTTCAGCCACGACAAGACCCCCTACAAGACGCACCAGGGCGCCGTGGTCAACCCGGAGGGGCGCGGCGCCGGCGCCTGGTACGTGCAGATCTCGGCCGACGGGCTGACCGTCGCGGGTGGTTGCTGGCGGCTGGAATCCGATCAGGTGGCGAGGTACCGCCGCGCCGTGGCCGATCGGCTGCAGGGTCCGCGGCTGGAGCAGGAGGTGGCGCGGCTGCGCGCCGGCGGGTGGGAGATCGAGGGTGAGCGCCTGGTGCGCGTGCCCGCCGGCTACTCCGCCGACGACGACCGCATCGACCTGCTGAAGCACAAGTCGCTGCACGCCGCCCGTCGTTGGACGCCGGAGGACTGGCTGCACACCCGCGAGGCCCTGGACCGGGTCCGGGATGCCTGGCGCGATCTGAGGCAGTTGAACGCGTGGTTCGCCGACAACGTCGGGGCGACGACGAAGGAGGAGCGCAGGCGCTGACCCGCGGGTGCGGGCACCCGGCGACGCTCCTGCTCCCTTCCTCGGGCGATTGGCCCGGCAATACGACGAAGGGCCCCAGCCTGGTGGCTGGGGCCCTTCGTGAATGGTTGTCCGGCGGCGTCCTACTCTCCCACCCCGTCTCCAGGGCAGTACCATCGGCGCTGAGAGGCTTAGCTTCCGGGTTCGGAACGTTGCCGGGCGTTTCCCTCTCGCCATGGCCGCCGTAACTCTGTGAACGTGTGAACCATTCGGCTGGTTCGTGCGTTCAGAACCGCACAGTGGACGCGAGACATTGTCTTCGTTGACGACTTGGCACACAGGGCCCCTGGTGGGGAGGTGTGTGTGGTCAAGCCCTCGGCCTGTTAGTACCGGTCAGCTCCACACCTTGCGGTGCTTCCACTTCCGGCCTATCAACCCGCTGGTCTGGGCGGGGGCCTTACCCGGTTGACCCGGT